>CAYSNA010000104.1:8133-13963 GCA_964432185.1 uncultured Cytophagia bacterium | reverse complement strand
CAAGGCGTTCATCGTGGTAAAGACAAATTTCTTTGGTTTCGCACGGAATCGTCGCCGGCGTCTCTCCGGTAAAACTGTACAGGTTCGTCGGTACATTGTCCTTAAAACGTTTTTTATGCCGTTCAAACATGTCGACTTTTTGTTGATCCACAAACGCATCCCGCACAATGATCTTGAGGTCGCGGTTTTTTGACAGGACGCGCTTTTGACTTGTTGATGGGGAGAACTGATCCAGCCGAATGCGCAGCGGCATCACATGTTTGCTCTCGTGATCCAGACTGGTGTGACTGTAACGAAAAAAATATGCGCCAAAATGCCGCCAACCGTTCGCCCATGCCAGATCCATCTGACGATGGCTCAGGTGCGGCTGGATGCTGTATTGGTTTATGATGGGTGAATCCTGAGACATGCTCTGTCCGTCCTTTCTCATACCAAAATATAAGAAATAGAAACGGATTTTAATAGTGTGGCGGCGGTGACTCTTGAGAAATATCTCTGACCTCTGACACATGCAGCTCTTTGATTTTTTCTTCGAGGCGGTTTAAACGTCGTTGCACATTATCAATGATTTTTTGTTGATTGAAAATGACCTGGTTCAAATCAGAGATCGTTTGGTCCTGATAGGAGACGAGCTCTTCAAGCGCAATAATGCGTTGTTCGGTATCCATAGATGTTCTCTCCATCCAAAAAAATAGCCGGGAACCGTGACGGGCATTCACCGATAGGGTGAGCAGTGGTGAATGTTGTGACCAATCAAAATTGATGTATCCCTCGTTTTATCCCGGCGCCGGTTCGGTTACGGTGAAAATACCGCCGCATTCTTTATGATGCAAGGTAAAACTGAAGTGATAGAGCTCCGCAGGTCAATCGGTTAGAGAAGAAATAGGGTCGCGTGGCCTTGATACCGTCAAACAGTGCAAGCCGATGATGGCGATATCAACGACGTCGCCAGCTTTCGCTATCGTTTGGCGATATGTTTATTTTACCAAACTTTCCAGTTCCTTGACCGGCACGCGCCAATTATTTTTGCATCGTGAGCATTTCAACCAGTATACACCCAGGTGTTTCACCGGCCCGGATATTCTCATCTGGTTCATGCTTTTGCAATATTCACAATAATACATGATTGTTGTTCTCATCGTTTGATCTCCATGTGTTCGTGCTGTTCAATATGGTCCTGCTGCTCTTCCAAAATGTCAAAGGGCACGCGCCACTCACTGCGGCACTTTTTACATTTTAGCCGGTAAATGCGCAAATTGTCAACCCGGTCACAGATTTCCATGTTGGTGTCGCATTTGCACGTTCTGCAATAAAAGAAAATACAGCCGTTCATAATTCACCTATATTGGTTTGTACCACACGTTCATACTTTCAATCCGACCATTTATATTGGTATTGTTTTTTAAAGTGCCGCCGAAATAATAACCGGCTTTGGCAAAGGTGATATTCATTCCGGGCGATAATGCTCTGGCAATGGTGTAGAACAAATAGATGTTTAGCTGCCGCATGACATTTTCCATGTCCAGCAACAAAAGCAGGGCGAGATTATTGGAGCGGTTTTTCGGCCGCACGGCAAAATCGGTCATTTCCGCGTTCTTTTCCGCCTGGTTAATTTCTGCTGATGAAGCGCCCACCAAGGTGTCGCCGTCGAAAGCGCCGAAATAGCGGACATTTTTGTGCATGGTTTCCCGGATATAGTCGATGTCAAAAATCGGAAATGGATAAGTTTTGAAAACGGCTCTGTAGAGGTCAGTTAAAATGTCGGCGTCCTCCGGTGATAATTCGCGAATGCGGATGTGATCCGGATTATCCGGTTCCAGCTCTTTTTCTTTTGTTTTTGTCAGTTGGATGATTTTCCAGATTTCCAGCCGATCCTTCAGCGGAATGTCCACCCGGTCCGGATCCAAAAACTTTGACAAACAATACATGCCGGTTTTGCCCTGATAGAATCGGGGCACATAGGCTTCTTTGTAAAAGTCGTACTTTTGAAAGTACTGCGTCGCCCTGGACGGCACTTTGGCAAAAATTTTCGAATAGCCCTGCTCCTTTGCCAGTTGCACCAGTTTTGGCGCAATGCCCGATACATCCTGCTCGGCCACATGCATCAAATAAACTCGGTCATTCAATTTGCCGTGCTGTACCAGAGACGAGTTGATTTTTTGGATTTTGTCAGTCATAGCTTCACTCGATCTTTTAATGAAATAAAAAAATAAAAAAATGCTGATACGACAATGCCGTAAAAGCTGCAATCCAGATTGAGCGGCAATTGCGGTTGAAAAAGAATACAGAACAGCACAAACAGGCCGCCGCTCAACATCGCCCAAATGGCGGCTGTGGTGTTGACGCGTTTTGACGTCAGGGCGACAAGCGTGGGGATGAACAAACCGGCCACCATAAAAGAGTAAGCGTGCAAAATGATGTCCAGCACCGACTGAAATGACGCGGCGATCAGCAACGTCAACGCGCCGATGACCAGGGTGACAATTTGCGATAAAAACATCAGCCTTTTGTGGGACCAGTTTTTAAAGCTGTAGCGCTCAAGAATATCATTGACGACATTGCCGGATGAGGCGATCAAACAACTGTCGGCGGTCGACATGATCGCGGAAAAATACGAGGCGATAACGATGCCGGTGACGCCGATCGGCAATGATGATTTGATCAGCATGGGGAGCCCCATCTCCGGCTCAACGTTGGGAAACTGAACGCGCGCCATCATGCCGAGCGCCACTCCGATAAATGCAATGATCGGATATTCCAACAGCCCGGCGAGAAACCAGGCTTTTTGCGCGTCCTTGACATTTTTACTGGCATAGATGCGCTGGTACAATGTCATGGCAATGAACCAGATCGGCACGATGGTCACAAACCAGTTGATGAATAACGACGGTTTGAGATTACTCAAGGTGAAAAACTCGTGCGGAAGTTGACGAATCATCTCCCAACCACCGACTTTAATGTAGGCGAATGGCAAACCGAGAAAGAACAGACCGGTGAGCAGAATAATCCATTGAATCGTGTCCGTATAGATCACCGCTTTGATGCCGCCGAGGACGGTATAAAGGAGAATGATGCCGGTCATGACAAAAAGCGAAAAACGCAGCGGCTCCATACCAAACGGCGCCGTGGAAAAAAGGGTGCCGGCCGCCAGTTTGGCGCCGGCGAGCACCTGGCCGCCGGTGAAACCGAGATAACCGATGGCCGAAATAATCGCCGCCGGCAGCGCCACGCGCTCGCCGAATTTGTAGCGCAAAAAATCCGGAAACGTCAACAGTCCGAGTTTCTGATCCAGCCTCTTGATGTTCGGAACCACCAGAACGGCGGCCATCCACGCGCCCACCAGCCCGGTGAATAACAGCCATGATCCGGACAATCCCATCACATAACCGAGGCCGCCGAGACCAATGGAAAAGCCGCCGCCGACATCGGTCGCCACAATCGACAGACCAATGTGCCCCGCCGAAATGGATCGGTTACCGACGTAATAGTCGGCGCGGGTCGTGTTCTTGCGGAAAAAGTAAAATCCAACCCCCAGAAGCACGGCCATGTAGATGAGAAAAATTATATAATCGATCGCATGCATCGGCTGTCCTGTTTATTCTGACGTTCGGCGGCGTTCGTAGCGGTCATTTTGTTGCGGGACCAGGGAAATCGTATCGTCATAATCGGCGAGCAGTTTTTGAATGCCAATGGCTTCGTCGGCGCTTTCCATTTTGAGCTGCAGATCACACCTGGCGCAATTGCGATCACAAAAAATGGGTTCATAGGATTTTGGCTCTTCGTAGGTGGTGATGACGCCTTCGTAATTTCGCAGAATGACTTTGTGCGTGGACCACGATATCAGATAATTCGGCATTATCGGTATTTTACCGCCGCCGCCGGGCGCGTCTATGACATAGGTTGGCACGGCAAAACCGCTGGTATGTCCGATCAGGTTTTCGATAATTTCAATGCCTTTGCCGATCGGCGTGCGAAAATGCGCCAAACCCTCGGACAGATCACATTGGTATAAATAGTATGGCCGCACCCGGTTTTGCACGAGCTTTTGCACCAGCTTTTTCATAATACGGGGACAATCATTCACTCCCGCCAATAACACCGATTGATTGCCGAGCGGAATGCCGCCATCCGCCAATGTGGCGAGCGCCTGGCGTGAGGATGTCGTTAATTCGCGCGGGTGATTAAAATGCGTATTCACCCAGATCGGCTGATGCTTTTTCAGCACCTTCACCAGCGAATCGGTGATGCGATACGGCAGCACCACCGGCGTTCTCGTGCCGAGGCGAATTACCTCAACATGGGGGATTTTGCGAATCTGCGTTAAAATCCAGTCGATGTACGAGTCGGCCAGCATAAACGGATCGCCGCCGGAGAGCAAAACATCGCGCACGTTCGGAGTGTGAGCAATATAATCGATCCCTTGTTGCAGCGCTTTTTTGCCCGGGATGTTGTCATGATCCCCGACCTTGCGCTTGCGGGTGCAGTGCCGGCAATACATTGCGCAGACGTTGCTGACGTGAAACAACACGCGATCCGGATAACGATGCGTGATGCCGGGAACCGGACTATCCTTGTCCTCGGATAACGGATCGCGCATGTCGCAATTGTTCAGCATCAATTCAGAGGGCGATGGAAAAGCTTGTTGGAAAATTGGATCGTTCTCATAATCATCAACATCAATGAGAGACAGATAGTAGGGGGTGATTGACAACGGAAATCGTTCGAGCGTTTCTCCCAGCTTTTTCCGTTTTTCCGGATGAAACGTGATGCCGGAAAAATGTTCAAAATCCTCTATTGTTTTAATCGCATGTCGATGCTGCCATCGCCAGTCCCGCCAGTTGCTTTTGACCGCACTGCTGTCCACCCGTTCCGCAATTTCCTGCTGCTTATCCGTGAATATTGACATCCATTCTCCAATCTGAATTCAATTGATTTTTTTTAATCGTAAACTTTTTCTTTCGCGTCCAAAATGCTGGTTGCTTTGCGAAAAACATCGTGCGACGAAAAGGAATTGTGGAAATACGCCGCCACCTTTAAACGCCCTGCCAACTGATGATTTGATTGTCCCGTTCGATCGATGAGCAGGATGGGAATGTCGTTATTAATGTCCCGAACCTTTAAAATCAGTTCAATGGAATCTTCATTCTCTAACATCATTTGGATGAGAAGACCATCGATAGCCGTTGTTTTCAAAAGCCTCATGAGCGAAGAGTTGTCGGTGACGACAAAAGCTTTGATCCCGTGATGGCCAAAATAGAGCAGCAGATCGTCACGTAATTGCCCCGGCGAAAGCGCCAATATGATGTTCTTATCCGTCATGCCGTCCCACAGTTTAAACTACTTTGTCCTCTCGCAAAGGATGTACCACAGCAGGGCTCTCCACATTTTTTCCCTACAGGTCCTGGATTCGATAGGCTTTAATACCTTGTTAACAGCGGCTTACAGTTTTAGAAAATTTACGTCAGGTTTGCTCGTGGAGAGATAAAGCGGTATATGTCGTGAAAGACAGGGAAAAATGGCCAAGTCTGTGCATATCCTGCACAATCCGCTCATAAAGCCCAAAATGTTGTAAAGTATGTGCACACAAAAGGATGAAAGCGCCATTTGTGTAAAAAATATGTACACGTTAGAGGTTATGCAGCTCGATTTTATTGTACAGTGCGCGCCGACTGATGCCGAGAATTTCAGCCGCCCGTTTTCGGTTGCCGCCGGTCAGGGCAATGGTTTCCTGGATGACGAGTTTTTCGATGTCCTTTAACGTCGTGCCTAACGGGATGGCGAGGGTGCGGGCGTGTTGAGGACCGGATGTTTTGAGGCGCTCCGGAATGTG
>CAYSNA010000104.1:0-8123 GCA_964432185.1 uncultured Cytophagia bacterium | reverse complement strand
GGGCCGGATCTTCCCCGGGTGCTGCAGATTGCGATGCAGGTGTTCGGGCAGGTCGGACAGGTGCTGCCGGGAGCGAACGCGCGGCCGATTCCCGGTCTCGATCTGGGGAATCCGGAGGTGCGCGTCTACCCGGATCGGGTGCGCGCGGCCTGACGCAGGTACTGCCGAGCACGGCGCGCTGGATGATGTTTTTCAGCTCGCGCACATTCCCCGGCCAGGGGTAGTGGTGAAATGTTTTTATCACCGAATCATCAAAACCGGTGACTTTTTTCTCAAATTCCACGCAGGCCTGGTCGAGAAAATAGGTTGCGAGCAGTTGAATATCGGTGCTGCGTTCGCGCAACGGCGGCACCAGGATGGTAAAAACGCTGAGACGGTGATAGAGGTCATCACGTAAATTGGATCTGGAGATCTCGTCCAGTTCCATCAGATTTTCATTGCTCGCGGCAATAATGCGAACATTGGACTTGATGAATCGACGCCCGCCAATTCGTTGATATTTCGACGTTTCCAGTATGCGCAACAGGCTGACCTGAGTCGCTTCGTCCATGGTGCTGATTTCATCGAGAAAAATCGTGCCGTTATCGGCCTGTTCAAATTTTCCCGGTTTGGTATCCATCGCTCCGGTAAAGGCGCCTTTTTGATGCCCGAACAGTTCACTGCCAACCAGCTCCCTGGCAATCGCTCCCATGTTGATCGGAATGAATGGTCCCTGGCGTCGTGCGCTGTGCCGGTGTATGGCTTGCGCGATTAAATCTTTGCCCGTGCCGCTCTCGCCAAGAATGAGAACGTTAACGTCGTTTGAGGCCGCCTGCTGGATACGCTTGTAAATGAGTTTCATCGGCTCGCTGGCGCCAATGATGTTGTCAAAACTCTGCATGGCTGCATGCTCTTCCAATTACTGTTTGTCTTTATAGTATAACAATTTTGAACAGAATACAAAGTCTTGATTTTTGAAATGAGGCCGAAAAACATAGTATTCCGGATCGACAGGAATATCGGTCGCTCGCTATTCATTGTATTATACGAGGCTCAGCCTGATCGGCATGGATTTTGATCGAGTAGATAAAAAATTGAAATGAACGGAGCACACGTGAACGAGCAGACCAAAATTAAACTGTTTTCAACAGACCTTGATGGCACTTTTCTCGACGAAATGGACAAGATGCAGCTTTTTCACACGCTCTGGTCCGATTTAGACGAGCGTCCACTTTTATGCTATAACAGCGGCCGACTTGTGCATGATGTCAAACAACTGGTTTCCGCGCACATCCTTCCAGAACCGGATTATATCATCGGCGGCGTCGGCACGGCCATATACGATTTCAAGAACGATCGCATTTTAAAAGAATTTTCCGAAATTCTTGAAGAAGGATGGGATAACAGCATTGTCGACCACACCCTGGCCGAGCTTGATTTGAATCTGACAAAACAACCGGCGCATTATCAAAATGATTACAAATCAAGTTGGTATGTGCCGGACGCATCGCCGGAGATGCTGGAGACCATCAACAAAAGGTTGCAGGCGAAGGGACTGCAATTTCATTTGGTCTACTCGTCGTCGCTGCATCTGGATATTCTCCCCAAATGGGCCAACAAAGGCAACGCGTTGATGTGGCTGTTGACGCACCTCGGTATTCAGCCGTCGGAGACCATCGTCGCCGGTGATACCGGCAATGATACGGCCATGTTCCGCCTGGACAATGTTAAAGGGATAATTGTCGGCAATGCGCAACCGGAGTTGCGCGAAGCCGCGCGGCATGTGACCAGCTACGATGCGCCGGAGGATGAAAAAGCCATGCAAGCGGTCATCTGTGGGCTGCATTATTTTGGCGTGTTCCCGTCCATTCACAAGTCCGAGCCGGAATCCTGGAATACATCTAATTTGTATGCAATCATTCGTTATGGTGATGAAGAGATTTTAAAAAAACTCAAGGCGTCCGAACTGGATACGATCCGATACGGCCACGAACAGGCCATTGAGGCTTTATACAAGAACATCACCGACCTTGGTTTTCTCGCCTGCTCTCCCGCGGATAACGACAGCAACAGCACCGATGAAAATTATAACAGCGTGTGGGCGCGCGACGGCGCCATCACCATTCTGGGTTCTCTGCCGCTGACGCCAAAAGATGACAAGATTCGTCAATGTCAAAAGCAAACGCTGCTCACGCTGTTGAATCACATCTCTCCCAATGGGCAGATTCCGTCGAATGTACGGCTGTCGAGCCGAATGCCCGATTATTCCGGCGTCGGCGGCATTTCTTCTATTGACAGCGGCTTGTGGATCGTCATCGCTTTTTATGCCTATGTGCACAAGACTCAGGATTTTGCTTTTCTGCGTCAGCACTTTGGCACCATTCAACATGTGATGAACTGGCTGAGCGCGCATGACAGCAATAATGACGGATTGATCGAAATTCCTGAAGCCGGCGACTGGACCGACCTTTTCGGCCGCAGTTATAATGTGCTTTACGATGAAGTGTTGTGGTATCGGGCAAACATCTGCATGGGGCGTTTGCTGCAGCTTTTGGGCGATGAGCAGCGCGGCGGTGATTATCTGCGCTGGGCGCGCATCATCAAACGCCAGATTCAAACGTATTTTTGGCCATCCACGGATAAACCTAAAGGCCATCCGGCAACATCTTTTGCCGACAAGCAGTATTTTTTGGGCGATGCCCGTTATCTCATCGCACAAGTGACGCCATTTGATTTTAGCTGGCGCTGCGATACGTTTGCCAACATTCTTGCCTTTTTATTTGATGTGATCGATACTCGGCATGCGGCGCAAAGTTTCCGCTTTATGTGGGGCGTTGGCGTAAACGAACCCTATCCGATCGCCAACCTCTATCCGGTGGTCACGGCCGGCGACAAAGAATGGCGGGATTATTACACGGTCAACCTGCTGAATCTGCCGGATCATTATCACAACGGCGGCATCTGGCCGTTCGTTGGGGCGCACTGGGTGCGGTTTATCAACAAACTTGGCATGGCCGACATTGCGCTACAGGAGATGTATCGTCTGGCCAATTTGTGCAAACTTGGTATCACGCACGAGTGGGAATTTAACGAATGGGCGCATGGCCGCACCGGCCGACCAATGGGCAAGGCCTATCAAGCCTGGTCCGCCGCGCAATATATTCTCACATGTCATGATCTTGGAATTATAAAGGAATAAATAACGAAAGAGAGGCACCTATGCACATACTCAACACCGCTACTAATAATATTTTAATGATGTCACTGCACGGTTATGTGGCCGCCGAACCCGATCTCGGTATTCCGGATACCGGCGGGCAAGTGGTCTACGTGCTTGAGCTGGCGAAGCGCTTTGCCCGGCTCGGCCGCAAAGTGGATCTGGTGACGCGCCGATTTGAGGATCAACCGGAATATGATGAAGTGAACGAAAACTTTCGCGTGTGGCGTATTCCATTTGGCGGTAAAAATTTCATTCGGAAAGAAGATATGCATGAGCAATTGAACGATTTTGTCACCAATTTTTTATCCGCGAGTCGCGTGCGTCGTTTGACATATGACATTGTCTATTCGCATTATTGGGATGCAGGATGGGCCGGACAAAAGATTGCTGAAGAGCTGCAGATTCCGCACGTTCACACGCCGCATTCTCTTGGCGCCTGGAAAAAAGAGAGCATGGCGCAGGAATCGAAAAAAAGTGCGGACGAACTGGAGAAACTATACCGTTTTCGCGAGCGCATCCGCAAAGAGTATCTGGTCTATCAACTGTGCGATCACATCATTGCGACGACCGATCCACAGGAAGAACTGCTGCGCGAGGATTACGGTATGTTGGAGCGACGCATCACCGTCATTCCGCCGGGTATGGATGAGAATCGGTTTTCGCCGGTACCGCCGACCGAAACCAAGGTGCTGCGTAAAAAGTTCAAGATGAAACCGAATGATGTGCTGGCGCTCGGACGCATGGCCGCCAATAAAGGTTATGATTTGCTCATTCAGTCGCTGCCAACATTGCTCCGCCTGGTACCGGACTCCCGCCTGATCGCTGCGTTTGGCGGTGAGGATTCCGAGCGGGATAAGAAAAAAATCGCCGAACTCAAAAAATTGGCGAATGACATTGGCGTTAAAGATAAAATCGTCTGGGGTCAATATGTACCGGATGAGGATTTGGCGGACTATTACCGTGCTGCTGGCGTATTTTCGTTGTCTTCGCGTTATGAACCGTTCGGCATGGTGGCCGCCGAAGCCATGGCCTGCGGCACGCCGTCAGTCATTACCGTTCACGGTGGATTGTATGAACTCATTCGTTTCGGCCAGCACGCCCTTTTTGCCGATCCGAACCACCCGGAAGAATACGGCGCCATGCTCGCCATGCCGATGCTGTATAAAAATCTGGCGCACGAGCTGTCCGTTAACGGGGCACGCTTTTCCCGTCGGCAATTTGGCTGGACCGGCATCGCCAAACGCGTTCTGCAGCTTTTTGATTCATTAAAAAGCCGGGCATCCACTGATGTGCATTTTTAAAAAAAGGCGAGTGGAATCTCGCCCTTTAATGGTGATGAATAATCTTTTTATGGTCGCTTATACCGCAAACCTAAAATTGATAATGTCGCCGTCTTTGACAATATATTCTTTGCCTTCCAGCCGCATCACGCCGTCGGTTTTGCACTGCGGCAATGATTTTCGGATGATGAAATCATCATAATGCACAATTTCGGCGCGAATAAAACCGCGTTCGAAATCCGTGTGAATCGCTCCGGCGGCTTGCGGCGCTTTGGTGTTGTGCCTGATGGTCCAGGCGCGCACTTCATCGCTGCCGACGGTGAAATAGGAAATCAAACCGAGCAGATCGTATGAGGTTCGGATGAGGCGTCCCATGGCTGATTCGGTGATGCCGAGTTCCTCCTGAAAAAGCGCCGCTTCGTCATCGGAAAGCTGCTGGATTTCCATCTCAATCTGCGCCGAGATCGACAGCGCCGTCGCATGCGGATCATTGATATAGTCATGAAACGGTTTGAGCACCTCGGCTTCATTTTGAATGTCACCTTCATCAATATTTACAGCGACGATAATCGGTTTTTGAGTCAGGAATTGAAAGCCGCGCAGGGTAAATTCTTCGTCGGCCACAAGTTCAAGCAGACGCAGCGGTTTCTCTTCTTCAAGAAACGATTTGCAGCGCTCAAGCAAGGCAAATTCTCGCACGTCCGCATCCACCTTTTTTGATTTCATCTGGCGCTGCAGCCGATCCATGCGATTTTCGATAATGCTCAGATCACTAATGACAAATTCCGCTTCGACGTTTTTCAAATCGCGCCGCGGATCAATCGAATTTAACGGATGCGGAATAGCATCATTTTTAAAAGAACGAACGACAACGAGAATTGCATCTACGGTTCGAATTTGGCCGAGAAACTGATCGCTGAAACCCGACTTTTTCTGCTCGCCGGCGCTGATGCCGCCCAGATCAATATATTCGATAATCGCCGGTGTCTTCTTTTTCGGCTGAAAAATCTCGTTCAACAACTCGATCCGCTCATCCGGCACATTAACAACCGCGCGGTGCGCCTCAGCCTTGCCGGTAAAAGCGTTCGTATCAATTTTTGCACCGGTGAGCGCGTTAAACAACGTGGTTTTGCCGGACTGGCCCAAACCCACAATGCCAATTTTCATGACAAACCTTTCCTAAAACTTTTTCAGAATAAGCTCAACAATATAATTGTTACGTTGCTAAAGTCAAAGGAAAATGCTGAAAAATAGGCTTTTATATCGGGCTGAATTTGAGTACCTTTTATGCACTAAAATTATAACGAAACGGATTTTATTGGAAAAGTCATTGCGCGCGTAGAATCCAAAATAATTTGGATTTCAACAAAAAGACAAGTCCTTGCGAACGATCCCGCGAAGCGGGAGAGTGTGGCACACTTCGAATAATGATATCTGTTTTGAGGCACAGATCAACTCGCCACTTTGTGCTTTACAATGACTGAAAATATTAACAGGATTATGTATGATTCAACGAAAAACCGAAGGTTCTGTAGTGTGCCCAAAGTGCGGCAAGCTCGTTTCTGTGAGTGCAAAAGCGTGTTACAATTGCGGCCATAAGAATCCCGGCTTGTGGGGATACGGACCATGGATTCAAAAATATTTTGGCGATGGCAGCATGGTGCCGATCATCACGGCGGTGAGTGTTGTACTCTATGCCCTGAGTGTGCTGCTGGACCCATCCTCTATTTTTAACATCAGTAACATGATGCGTATTTTATCACCCACTCACGATGTATTGCTTGGGCTTGGTATGAGCGGCTTTTACCCGCTTGCCGCCGGGCATTGGTGGACCGCCATTACGGCCATTTATTTGCACGGCAGTATTTTGCATATTCTGTTTAATATGTTGTGGCTGCGACAACTGGGATACGGAATGGAACAGCTTTTTGGCACGTTCCGAACTTTTTTGATTTTTACAATTGCTGGTGTGACCGGCTTTTTGACGTCGTTCTTAATGGCTTTGTTTGTCGAACGCCTGTTGCGAATGGGGATCGGTAGCGTCGAGCTGTTTTATAAACTCGGTTTGCTTGTGCCTTATACCATCGGCGCATCCGGCGCCATTTTCGGACTTTTTGGCGCGTTGGTGTATTATGGGCGGCGACGAGGCGGCGAGTTTGGTCGGGCCATTTTGACGCAATACGGTAAATATGCGATTGTCCTGTTTGCTTTTGGCCTTTTATTTCCCGGTGGTGGGATTGATAACTTGTCGCATGCCGGCGGATTTATCGGTGGATTTATCGCCGCATCACTTCTTGGTTATCAAGAGTTAAGAACGGAAAACAATGTACATCGGCTTGTAGGATTGGGTGTTGCTGGAGTGACCGTCGTGTGTTTTATCCTGGCATTTGTAACGGGGCTTTTGGGTTAGAAATTATCGGGTGTCTGAGACACCCGATAACGTGCATCTACAATTTATCCGTAATGCTATCGATCATACCATATTTCACCGCTTCGTCCGGACTCATAAAATAATCACGGTCCGTGTCTTTTTCGATTTTTTCCAGCGGTTGACCTGTATGCTTCACCAGAATGTCGTTGAGCAGTGCCTTGGTGCGCATCATTTCTTCGGCCTGAATTTTTAATCCCGAGGCCGGAGCGATGATTTGTCCGCCGATCATCGGCTGGTGAATCATGATACGGCCGTGCGGCCAGGACGAGCGTTTGCCTTTGGTGCCGGCGGTGAGCAGCAGAGCGCCCATGCTGGCGGCCATGCCCATGCACACCGTCCGGACGTCGCTTTTAATATTTTGCATGGCGTCATAAATCGCCAGTCCGTCAGTGACCGAGCCGCCTGGTGAGTTGATCAGGATAGTGATGTCATCATGATTCTGCGCATCCAAATACAACAGACGTTTGACTACATCGCGCGCGGAATCGTCATCAACCACATCCCCCAAAAAGATCGTGCGATCATCCATAAATTTTTTATTGATTTCGTGATCGCCGAGCAGTTTTTCTAGTTCTTTTTCCATTCATAAACTCCTGTTCGGATGAGATAGAATTTATTTTCTGAAGGATGAAACGAATTTTCGTTAATATCTATTTCTTATAATTGTAAGACCACTGGTTTTAAATGGGCAACATTCTTACTCTGATGTTTCTTTCATTTACACTTATAATAGCGCCTTTTTCAAGTTCTTCTGAATGTCGTTGAATGATAAACTCGAGCACAATGTTGACATTTATCGATTTCATATTTTCCAATCGAAAAATAATGACACTTGGGAGCTGTTCTCCACTTGCAGCGACAATGTCACTAAAATCCAAATCATGTGTTAATATGATTCTTTCTTCTCTTGTTGCCAGTTCATAAATTTTTGAATCAGGCATCCTATGAAAGTTTTTCTCAATTAAATGATAAACATCAAAATTTAATTCTCGGAGTCGCTGGACGGTCTTTAGAGAAATCCCCATGTCCGCTAAAAAATTCATGCGATTTCAAGAGAGTAGTTGTGTTCTTCTGCCAGCCATGCGGCATATTTAAGACATTCCCGGATATCTTCGGATTCAAGATACGGATAATCCTCGATTATCTCTTGTGTTGATAAACCATTTGCGACAAGATTGAGTATCAGAGAAACAGTGATTCTCATACCTCGAAT
>CAYSNA010000103.1:8661-14089 GCA_964432185.1 uncultured Cytophagia bacterium | reverse complement strand
GATCGACAAAGCGCTCGATTTTTTGAATGTACTCCCAATACACCGTATACATGCGGGACAGTTTAATATCGCCCTTGCCAAGACGATGCAGCTCGGATTCCAGAAACGACGTGGTGGCAAAGCACCAGCACGTGTTGGTGGTGTCCTGACGGATGGTCGGCGTATGAAACACCGGATCGTAGATTTCGATACCGCGGGGGTGCGGATAGTTTGAAAAATCGGTCGTCAGATATTCTTTATCCGTGTTGGAGAAATTCTTTTTCGTTGTATAAATTGCTTCATCCTGCGGCTGTGTGGCGGTTACGACGGACATGAAAGAGAAATACAACAAAAAGAAAAAGTCGAGTTTACGCATGGTTAATCATCCTCGTTTTCTTTGGTCGGGAAATTGCCCTGCAGGGCGTCAGTAATGATCGCCTTTGTTTCTTCGGTGAAATCACCGTTTTGCATCCAGACGAGATAATCGCGTTCGTTCTCTACTAAAAATTGCAGCGATTTGCCTTTGTGTTTGCCAAAGGAGAGAACTGCTTCGTTGTTCTTCCACATAAATTTTCGATCGCTGGTGACGAAACGGTTATCTGTGCGCGGCACGCAGTATTTGTGCAATCCGTCGGTGGTTTTGGGGATGCTGTTATATTTTTTGAGCTGCGCATCGAGGATGTCGAGCGTTACCCGCACATCACCCATGGCATCGTGCGCATCGATATGCTCACCGCCGCAATAAAATTTATAGGCGGCGGTCAAATCGCGCGGCTCGTTTTTGTGATAAATAATTTGTGCGTCCACAAGTTTGGCGTCTCTCAGATCGATGGGAAAACCGATCCGTTCCATCTCCGCCTGAAGAAACGGCACATCAAAGCGCGCAATGTTAAATCCGGATAGATCACAATTCTGCAAGAATTCAATGATCAGCGGCGCAAAATCCTTGAGCAATGGCTTGTCGGCGACCATCTCATCGGTAATGTTGTGCACGCGGGATGCCTCCGGCGGGATGGGAACGCCGGGATTGACCAGCTCCTGCCACTCATCCTGCGTGCGGTCCGGATTGACGCGCAAAAAGGCAAACTGCACAATATGATCGTTTTTCGGATCGAGTCCGGTTGTTTCGAGATCAAAAAAGACCAGCGGCCGCTGCAGCTTCAATCCAGCTAAAATTTTCTTTTCATCGGGATCATCAAAAAACAGACTTTCCTGTTCACCAGAGGGCATACTTGTCTCCTTGTTTGAAAAAATCATAATAACAAATTGAAGACATTTCTGCAAACGGTATTTCCGGCGATTCGATGTGCTTCAAAAGGTTCGTGTTTGGATTGAAAAGAACTTGATTCCTCGCACAGAGAAGCGTATTTTGTTTGAAACATTTGCAGAGGATACCTGATGAGCGACGAAAAAAAACGCATCGAATCGAAAACATTTGCACACGTAATGGCCGAGGCCTTTAAAGAGTTGGCGGAAACGCTGGTCGCGTTCGTCAAAGCGCCAAAAGCGTTGACCGGTGTGAATGTTCCATATGTACTGGAAGGACTGGCGTATTTTGGTATTTTGACCATTCTCGGCAATTATTGTTCAGAGAATGTGGGCTTGACCGATCCGCAAGCCGGCTGGGTTTACGGCGGCGTCACCGGCGGCATCACCTTTGCCATGCTGCTGTTGGGTTTTGTGGTGGATAAGATCGGCGTGCGCACCTCGCTGATTATTTCACTCGGCGCCATGGCTGTCGGGCGGACCATCGTCTCCATTGCCGGCACCCTTCCCCTCGGCTCGGGTATAACATCACCCATGTTTATTTCTATGGCCATCGGCTTGCTCATTATGGTTACAGCGTATGGACTGTATCAGCCTGCCGCCTATGCGGGAGTGAAACGATATACCAATCCGCAAACAGCGGCCATGGGATATGCCGTGTTGTATGCCCTGATGAACCTCGGCGCTTTTTTCTCGGGCTTTATCGCGAATTTCACCCGCAAAGCCTCGGAAGAAACCTTTCCGCCAAATGGTTTAACCGCTGTGTTTTGGGCGTTCACTATCATTACGGTCGCGTCAACACTGTTTTCCTTTTTTATTTTGACGAAAAAAGTGGATCGGCACGCGATTGAACGTGTCAAACGTGAATCGGATGACATGACAGGAAAGAAAGAGACGGCCTCTGAAAAAATTGACCGAGCGAAGGAAAAAATCAACAATACCACATTGATCTTACTGTCAACGCTGGTTTTGATGTCCCTCGCCGGTTTGATTTATGTGAAAGCGTCCCAACTGGGCCAGAGCTATTTTCTAACAGCACTTTTCCTGCTGGCGCTTTTACTGACCGCGGCCGTCTGGGAGTTCCTGCGTCACCGGCCCGATCACCCATTTCGTGATGCGCGCTTTATGTTTTTTATTTTTATTCTGATTCCGGTACAAACCTTATTCGCGCATAACTGGCTGACCATTCCATATTATCTCAAACGCGCTTTTGTCGGAAGCTGGGCCGGCGAATCCTGGGAGATTTTCTCCAACATTAATCCGCTTATTATTTTTGTCATTACGCCGATCATCGCCGGATTGACGGCACGCGCCAATGTCTACCGCATGATGATTCTCGGTACGTTTGTGATGGCGATTCCGACCTTTCTCCTTGCCGTCGGGCCTGTTGCTTGGTTGTTCGTACTTTATATTCTGATCATGTCCGTTGGTGAAGCCATGTGGCAGCCGCGTTTTTTACAGTGGGTGGCGGAGATCGCGCCCGAAGGCCAAACCGGCGCCTATATGGGGATCGGGCAATTTCCGTGGTTTTTGACCAAAGTGCTCACCTCGCTCTATTCCGGCTATTTTGTCGAACGATTTATCCCGCAACCGGAAAGTGGTCTGACACAAAACACCGGAGAAATGTGGCTCATTTACGCTTTTATCGCCATGCTGTCGCCGGTGGCCTTGTTGCTGGCGAAAAACTGGATGGTAAAAGGCATGCGGCAAAAGGCTTCCTAGTGGTCTCAAAATAGTCCTGAAAAACTGGCGTCGAGATTCCTATCGCGACGCCTTTTTATTTTTCAAATGCACACATCCACAAAATAATGGGGAAGGAAAACCGCTGTCATGTGGTTCTAAGAGAAAACTCTTTGCGCTTCTCTCCGTATCAGAAATCTGTCATATCAATCATTAAAGAGGTTGGCCATGAAATCCTCACAAAAAATTATCGCTTTGTTTTTAGTCGTTCTTACCGTCAATTTTTTCTTCTGTTCCGATGATCCGACGGAACCGATTCAAAATCAACCGCCGGCCATGCCGCCGCTCGCCACGATGGCCATGGATTTTGATGATTTTACCCAGACCGCTCTTGCCAAGGCAGAGGGCAAGGGAAACTGGCTCTGGGCTGTCGGCAATGTGGCTTTTTGGAATGCGGCGTTGACGGTGACCATGGCCGTTCCCGTTGCCGCGTTTGCCGAGTCGTTTAATCACCCGCCAGTCCTTAAATCCGATGGTTCCTGGGTATGGACCTATACTTACAATCTCGGCGCGCTGCAGTATACGGCCAAACTGGTCGCCAAGCCCGGTCTCAACGGCATCAAGTGGAATATGTACATTTCCATGCTCGGGGTGTTTGACGAGTTCCACTGGTTCACCGGCACGTCAGATTATGCTGCAACCAATGGCTATTGGCTGCTGAATCTTCGTCCTCTTGATCCGATGCCGTTTATGCAAATCGACTGGACGCGTGATGCCAAAACGCAAGCGCTTGATCTCACCTATACCAATGTCATTCCGGATGGCGATGAAAACGGCAGTTACATCCACCAAGCGCTAAACCAGGCCGCGCCGTTCACCGGCACTTTTGAGATTTTTCGCGTGAGCGTTGACAATCTCGTCGAAATTAAATGGAATCGTGAATCATTAGATGGCCGAATCAAAGACGCGAAACATTTTGGCGATGCGGAGTGGCATTGCTGGGATTCCAGTTTTAATGATACGGAATGCGACTAGGAGACCGATGCCGAGCGAACATGAAAACAAAACCGGCAAAATCGGCTGGATTGATCTCACCGTGCCGAATGCCGAAGCGATTGGTGATTTTTATCGCAACGTCGCCGGGTGGTCCATTGAGCCGGTCGCCATGGGCGCTTATGACGATTACAACATGATCGCCGCGGACGGCCAGCCGGCTGCCGGTATTTGTCACAAATCCGGGCCAAACGAGAATCTTCCATCGCACTGGCTCATCTATATTAATGTGGAGGATTTGGATCGCTCTATCGCAGAGTGTTTAAAATTGAGCGGCAAGATCCTTGCTGGTCCCACAAGCATGGGCAATTATGGCCGATTTTGTGTGATTGAGGATCCGGCCGGCGCTGTTGCCGCGTTGTTCGAACCGGCAGAAAAATAAATTTCGGAACTTGATTGAAGGATTTACGTTTCATCCAGCACGTCATACGAACGAGAAAGAATATGAAAATATCACAACTGACATGGTTCTCATTGATCTTTTCCAGCATAAGTCTGGCAATGTTCCTGTTGTTGCGCGATTCACATCATCCGCCTGTGGCGTTGCTGAGTTTGTCCGCGGCTCTGGTCTTTTTCGCCATTGCGGTGATGACCATAATTGATGCAATCGACAAACGCCACGCCGGGCAGCTCAAAGAGCCGATGCAGGTCGGCAGTGTCGCCTTTGCATTGACCGGCGCGGCCGGCGCCGGACGATCGCTGTACCTCGGCATCATCACCGGCGCCTGGGAATACTGGGCGATTATGGTGAATCTGCTGCTTTTTGTCGTGGGTGTGTTGGCGTTGTGGTACAACAGCTTTATCAAAAAATTGTTGGCGGATGCAAATAGAAAATGATCCCCTTAAAGGCAGCGAAATGGCTGCCTTTTTTGTTTTAGACCATCATCTTTTCCCGAAAAGCTTCGGGAATTTTTATGATCTTTTCCTCGCCGTTGACAAAACCGAATGACATACTCGCCATCGCGCAGACGCGATCGGTCGTTTCGTTATATATTTCATAATCAATGGTGAAACTGGTCCGCCGCGCGCTGGAAAATGCCCCGCGAATATCCAAAATGTGTCCGTATTTTGCCGGCGATTTGTATCGAATGTCCGCGCTCACCACAAACGCAAACGCCTGCCAGGCGTGAAAATCATTAAAACTCAATCCGCGCTCTTCCATGTATTCGCAGCGAGCTTCTTCCAAATATTGAAAATAGATCGCATTGTTAACATGGCCAAATGAATCGAGATTATGGCTGCGGACTTTGATTCGATGATGGAACGGATACTCCATGTGATTTCCATTTTTTAGTTGTATGGTGCGTTAGATACATACTTGCGGACTTGCCAAATTTGGTAATGGTTGTTTGAGTAAAATATGGACACGGAGACAACGAAAAAGACGGATTGGATATCATCGTACTTGTGCGCTAAAAAAATAAACCACACCCGTGGAAATCTGATTCAT
>CAYSNA010000103.1:787-8651 GCA_964432185.1 uncultured Cytophagia bacterium | reverse complement strand
TGGTAATGGTTGTTTGAGTAAAATGTGGGACACGGATATGCACGGATACGACGAAAAAGACGGATTGGATATCATCGTACTTTTGCGCTAAAATAAACCACATCCGTGGAGATCTAATTTATCCGTTCTAATCCGTGGCCCATTATCGTTTTTTATTCTGACTTGTCCGGTTGATTAATTTACAAAGATGAAAGTAAATTCCAAACATGTGATAGCCATGTGCAAAATTTATTTGAAACGATTCTGCGGCATGTTCATCAAATTAGTTAAAAATAAAAGGAGTTTGGCATGTCTACGGTTATTTCGATTCTGGTTGTTATTGTGGCGCTGTTTGTCGGTTTGCAGCTATTCATGCGCCTGAAAATGATGCTAAAAAAAGGCAAAGCCGCGCCTGAGGTTGACGGCAAGGCCGGCCGTTTGGTGAACAACGGCGACAAGGTGTTGTTTTATTTTTACAGCCCCGGCTGCCGCGCCTGTATCCCGATGACGCCGGTGATTAAAAACCTTGCCAAGAAAAACCGTAATGTTTTTCCGGTTGATGTATCGAGGGACATGGCGACAGCGCAAAAATTTGGCGTCATGGGAACGCCGTCAACAGTTGTGGTTGAAGCGGGAAAAATCACTGAATTTCTCGTGGGCTTTCAGCCGGAAGATAAAGTGCGCGCCCTGCTGGCGTGATAAAAAGGGCAAATTCGTATTGCCCTTTTTTTATTCGTGTTCCCATCTGGCGTAATGCTCGCCAATAAATTTTACCACCTGCTCGTGTTCCTCTTGCCCCTTGCCTTTGATTTCAATCGGTTTGCCAAACGTAAAGTGGATGGTTTTGTGCGGGTAAATTCTGCCAAAATCTTTGATTAATTTGCCTTGGCCCCAAAAATCCGTTTTCAACGCTACCGGCACAACCGGCACTCCGGCGCGCCGGGCCAGTTTAATACCGATGGTGTTGAACTCGTCCGGCTCAAATCGTTTGGCGCGCGTCTTTTGCGGGAAAATAATCATGCTCTGACCGTTTTGCAGTTTTTGCGTACCCTTTTGCAACACCTCGGTCAAATCTTCGCGCGGATTACTTCGCCCCACCACAACCGGATCGAGCGCTTTCATCACATGTTTGAATACCGGGTATTCGGTCAAGCTTTTTTTGACGACAAACAGGTGATCGCCTTTTGGATACATAATGGCGGCAAAAAGAAAAGTCTCCAGCACGCTCATATGGTTGGCGACAAAAACATACGGCCATCCATCGGCGGGAACGTTATCGTATCCGTCGATTTCAATGCGGCCGCCAACGCGTTCTGCGGCACGAAAAACGCCGGCAGCATTGTTCGCGTATTTTTCTTCAGTCAATACTCCGCGTTTGCCATTTTTTGATCCGTCAAATACCTCCCGCAACATGTAACGGTAAAAAACGGCGGTTGGAAATCGTCTGGCCCAAAAACCGGGATGGTGCTGCGGCGTTCTATAAGTGCCATCAACCAAACCGATCAAATCTGTTCGAGTGCTCATGGATGTTCCCGTAGTGAATTGCCTTTTTGCAAAAATATCATTTTTATGCCATATTTCCAAACGGTTTAACGGTCGGGGATAGCGCTCGCTACAACCGGATACACGGTTTACTTTTGCCTTGTGATTTTCCTTCATATCACCTATCTTTTGCCATGCTAAAAACGATGCTGACATATGTTCTTTGTCTCTGGTATTTCGTGCTGTTTCAGGTTTTTCCCGTTGTGCATTTTCATTGGCATGATGGAGATCAGTTGGAAGCCTGCTTTACGGCCGCTGCGTACAGCAAGGTCGATCAGCGTGTGCATGTTGATGTGCATGAGAAAACCAGCCATGCCCGGCAGCACCACAACCACGCGCACCGGAGCGAGAGAACCTGCGGCCATCCACATCTGACACCTCCTGCTGATGCACAGCCCGATCAGTGCCATCCCATTTACGCTGCGGTTGATTTTGATCATTTTGCGAAAAAATCAAACACGATCTCAAGGGTGAACACCTTGAGTTTGTTTGCCGCGGCAAATGTTGATGCGTATACGCTCGATTTGCAGCTTACTTTTTTTCTTCAGGATATTCTGCCGCTTGACGATTTATTTCGAAAAATACCATCCAATAAAAGTCCGCCCCGCTGCTAAAAACGGCGTGCCCCCAAAAAAGTTCACCAAAGAGCAAATCTTCGATCTTTTGTTGAGATTTCGTTTGTTTTGAATTTATTCTTGACCCACTGGCGAAGTGGTTCGAGCGAACAAACCTCAACCTTTGCGCGCTGTCTTTCCTCTAAATTGCAAACCGATCATTGAAAATATGGAGTCGCACATGCGATCTGCTTTTCTTTTCATTTTTTTGTCGGCTGTGTCGTTATTTGCCGAACCGAGACGTATTATCAAATTTTCAGAATTACGGGATTATCTCGAAACCAGCCCGACCAGCCGGTTGACGGTCTCGCAGCGCGATCAACAGATCGCTGCGGCCGAATCTGCTGTGCAATGGCGGAATCCCGAGCTCGACGCGGAGATCGAAAATCTAAGCGGCACCGGTGGCCGGGACATTGAACGGACTGTCGCTCTCAGCAAAGCCTTCCGCTCGCCGTGGACGAGTGCCGCGTTCAACAAAGCGAACACGTTGGACATCGAGGCGGCGGAATGGGAGTGGCGGCAACGCCGGCTTTCGTTGCTGGCGGCGTGGAAAACGCTGTATGTGAATCTGCAGCTCAAGCAAAAAGTGCAGCACGAGTTGACAGTCTTCCAGGAGCATATTCAACAGGTCTCAGTCATTGCGGCGGATCGCCGTGAGCAGGGCAGCCTGTCGGGCATGGAAAATCAGCTTTTGCAAATGTCCGTATTTTCCATCAAAGCCGCCATGCTGCATCTGAATAGCGATATTCGGCGCCTGGAAGACGAGCTTAAACGAGAGCTCGGTATTCCTGGCGAAAATAGAGTGTCCCTGGAGAGCGATATACATTTTGCTCCCGTAGATGTGTCCGCTCTTTCCACCGAGGAAACGGTGCGCCTGTCACCGCACATCCAAAGCCGTGAACGCCGTATGACGGCCGCGCGAAAAAAAGTAACCGTTGAGCAGGGCGGATTTCTGCCCGAGTTTCATGTCACCGGCGGATACAAAGAGGTGAACGACAATCTTCGCGGCAGCGTTATTGGCTTGTCCCTGCCGTTGCCGCTGGTCAATGTGAATCGCGCCTCCATCCGCCAGGCCCAGGCCGAATTGACCACCACCTCGATTGAATACGATTTGACGGTGATCGAGTTGAAAAATCGCATCAAGGAGTCATCGGCGCTCGTCCAGGATGCCCAAGTTTTGCTCGACGACTATTCTGCACTGTTTCAAACCAATGAGATGATGAGCAATCTCGTCTTTTCGTTTCAGGAAGGTTGGATCACCTTGACAGATTTTTTTAGCGGCATAGAGGTGTATGCCGATGCCATTGAGAGCTATTACGCTCATCTGCAGCATTATTATGAACATATTTTTCAGCTCGAAGCTGTGACAGGGCAGGAGCTGGTTTGGTTTTGATCCGTCGTCGTTACAAAACGACCGAAACACAACGTGCTGTTCGAGAATAATTTTCTCGATGTGGTCGTGACGTCTGATGGCGTCTATTTTGAGTGCTTAAAAACTTGTGACCCAAAATGGCAAAAGTAAAAACAATGAATTCTACCGTGTCCCAAAAGTTGTGGGGGCTGGTTTGTCCAGGTTAGGAGAAAAGATGTTAAGAACTGTTTTTAAAATTTTTATGGCCGTGTCGCTGTTTTTGGCGTGCGGCTCGAACAAAAACTTGCCAGTGGAGGAACATGATCATTCGCAGGCGGACCTTGGCGCGTCCATCACCCGCTGGACGGATGAGCTGGAGTTATTTGCCGAGTTCGCCCCGCTTCTCCTCAATGAAAGCGCCGAAGCGATCGTGCACCTCACCACGCTGGCAGATTACACGCCGGTCGCTGATGGTCAGGTCACCATAAATTTTTCGCCGCACGCGGGTGAAACTCAAAGTTTTGCCGCTGACGTGGCGCGCCCCGGCATTTTTATCGCCCAAATTGACATGGCGACCAGCGGGCTTTTTGATGTGGAAATTCTCTTTCAACGGAAAGGCACAGCCATAGCGTTCGACGCCGGCCATCTGCGTGTTTACGTGGACGAGTCGGAGATGGAAAAATATGCTCACGACGAAACGGCGAATCATTCGCAGGATGAAGAGTCTCATCCCGAAAAAGAGGAATCTCATGAGGATGATTCTGATGAAACCGGGCATCAACATGGTGAAAATGATTATGGCCAAACTTTATCCGCAGCGCAGACCATCACCTTTTTAAAAGAACAACAGTGGAAGACCGATTTCGCCACGACCATTGTTGAAGAGCGGCCGATCACGTCCTCGGTCATGGCGGTGTCAGAAATTCTTCCACATCAACAGGGGTATGCCGACATTGTGGCGCCCGTGGATGGTTTGTTGTCGCTTGAGCATAACCAACACATGACCGTTCCCGGCACGCGGGTGAACAAGGGGGATCAGCTTTTGGTGATTTGTCCGCCGACAGCCGCCTCCAATACCTGGCTCGATCGCCAGCTCGAATACGAACGCGCCACGCGCGAGTTTGAACGTGCGGAAAAACTGCTCGAGCGCGAGGCCATCTCGCAGCGCGAATATGAACACATCAAAAAAAACTATTTGATCGAAAAAGCCAATTATGAGACGTTGCTGGAGAATTTTGGCGCGGGCGAGTTGCAGGATGGCAGCGTATGTCTTTTTGTGCGTTCTCCGCTCGCCGGCATCGTGGCGGACGTCGCGGTGTTGCCGGGGCAAAGCATCAGCGCCGGGCAGCGTTTGCTCACGGTCATTGATCCGTCCATCGTCTGGATTCGATCGCAAATATTTGAAAAGGATATCGAGCGGCTCGGTCTACCGGCCGGATTGACCATCCGTTTGCAGGGTTCGAATCGTCTTTTTCATTTTGAACAGGATGACTTGGAGCTTCTCAGCACGGGCATGATCGTTGACGCCGCCACGCGCACCATCCCGGTTGTTTTCAAAGTCAGGAATCCTGATAACCAGCTAAAAATCGGCCAAATTGTGCAAACGGAAATTCACACCAAACAGAGCCGGAATATGTTGGCGGTGCCTGCTTCGGCGTTAATTGACGAAGACATCGAGACGATCGTTTTTGTACAGACGGGAGGTGAGACGTTCTTCCAAAAAAGCGTGCGCACCGGCCCGGTGTTCGGCGATTGGGTGGCGGTCACAGACGGGCTGGAGCAAGGTGAGCGCGTTGTTTCCACCGGCGCGTACATGTTGAAATTGGCGAGCGCCAACGTCAGCGTTGGTCATGCACACGTACACTGAGGAGGCGCTATGCTGGAAAAAATAATGCACACGAGTTTGCAAAATCGGCTTCTCGTTCTTGTCTTTGGCGCGGGATTGATGATCGGCGGTTATTTCATCATGCGCGATATTCCCGTCGACGTGTTCCCGGATTTGACGGCGCCGACGGTCACCATCCTCACCGAGGCGCACGGTATGGCGCCGGAGGAGGTGGAAATGCTGGTCACTTTTCCGATCGAAACAGCGGTCAACGGCGCCTCCGGCGTGCGACGCGTACGATCCACGTCGATTCAGGGATTTTCCACCGTTCATGTTGAATTTGATTGGGGCACGGATATTTATCGTGCCCGGCAAATTGTTGCGGAAAAATTACAGAATCTTGGCGAGCAATTTCCCGTTGAAGCGGGCACTCCGGTTCTCGCACCGGTCACGTCAATCATGGGCGAAATTATGACCGTCGGTTTGACCGGCACAACGGTGTCGCAGATGGATATTCGGACATTGGCCGAGTTTTCCATCCGCCGCCGCTTGCTGGCGGTTCCGGGTGTCGCACAGGTAAAAGTGTACGGCGGCGAGGTCAAGCAGTATCAAGTGCTTGTTGATCCGAATTTATTACGCCGTTATGACCTTTCGCTTGAGGATGTCCACCGGGCCGCGGCGGGATCGAATATGAATGCTGGCGGCGGATTTTACGTTCACTCGGGCAAGGAATATCTCATCCGCGGATTGGGCCGAATCCGCCACATTGAAGAGCTGGAATCGACGGTCATCACGACGCGCAACGCCGTGCCGATCCTGCTGCGTGATGTCGCGCGCGTGCAGATTGGGCCGGCGACCAAAATCGGTACGGCATCGGTCGGTGGAGATGATGCCGTGCTCATTGTCGTCAGCAAACAACCGGATGCCAATACGCTCAATTTGACCGAACGCCTGGAAGCCGAATTCGAGGCCATCCGCCAAACACTGCCGAACGGGATCGAACTGCATGCGGAGTTGTTTAAACAGTCGCGTTTTATCGACCGCGCGATTGACAATGTTGTTCACGCCTTGCGGGACGGGGCGATTCTGGTCGTGGTTATTCTATTCCTTTTTCTCGGTAATTTACGGACGTCGATCATCTCAATCCTGGCAATCCCGCTGTCACTGGTCTTTTCATTTATAGTGTTAAAAGTATTCGGACTGTCAATCAACACCATGACGCTGGGCGGCATGGCAATCGCTATTGGCGTGCTGGTTGATGATGCGATTGTTTACGTCGAGAATGTCCATCGCCGCCTCGCACAAAACGCCTCCAGGCCTAAAAATGAGCAGGCCGAGTACATGTCCGTTGTCGCCGCCGCGTCCAGTGAAGTCCGCGCGCCCATCACCATTGCCACCTTTATTGTGGTCATTGTTTTCCTGCCGCTTTTTTTTCTCAGCGGCGTGGAAGGCCGGATGCTGCAGCCTCTTGGTTTGGCCTATGTGGTTGCCGTGGTCGCCTCATTGCTTGTCGCCGTGACCATCACCCCGGCCCTCAGTTCGCTGCTGTTGAAAAACGTCAGCGTCAAGCAGCTCAACGACAGCCTTCTGGTTCGACTGTTAAAACGAATCTATCGTCCGGCGCTCCAATGGAGTCTGGCGCATAAAAAAGTTGTGCTCACAATGGTTGCGCTGTTGTTTGCCGGCGCGATTTTTCTCTTCCCGTTTATGGGGCGATCCTTTTTGCCCGAATTTAATGAAGGGGCCTTGAACATTAGTATTGCGACGGTGCCGGGCACATCGCTCGAAGAGTCGACGCGCATCGGCCGTATGGCCGTACAAGTTTTGTCCGAACATCCGGCGGTTCATTCGGTAACCCGACGTACCGGGCGAACGGAAATGGATGAACATTCGCTGGGTTCGCACGCCGCCGAACTGGAAGCGGAAATTGATTTTGAACAGGTCAGCAAGGAGAAGCTGCTACAAGATTTGCGCGAGGGTTTGTCATTGCTTCCGGGAACGATTTTTGTGATCGGTCAGCCCATCGGCCACCGCATCGATCACATGCTTTCCGGCACGCGCGCCAATATTGCGGTTAAATTATTTGGCGAAAACCTCGGTACGCTGCGAGAATTGGCGGCGCAGATCGAAACGGCCATGTCACGCATTGAAGGCCTCGCGGATTTGTCTGTTGATCAACAGGTTGATATCCCGCAGGTTCGCATCCGCGCCAACCGGCAGAAAATGGCCTTGTACGGCCTGCGTATGGCGGATATCGACGAAACCATTCATACCGCATTTCTCGGCCAAATCGTATCGCATGTCTACGATGGCCAAAATCAACACGATCTCATCGTTCGGTTTGATGAGCCGTTTCGCGATGATATGGATGCGCTGCGCAATACGCTCATTTATACTCCGGCCGGGATCAATGTCCCACTGGACATGGTCACGGATATCAGCATTGACTACGGCCCGAACTATATTTCGCGCGAAAATGTACAACGTAAACTGGTGGTGCAGGCGAATGTCGCCGGCCGGGATGCCGGCAGCATTGTTCAGGATATTCAGTTT
>CAYSNA010000103.1:0-777 GCA_964432185.1 uncultured Cytophagia bacterium | reverse complement strand
TACCAGATCGGCGGCCAGTTTGAAAGCGAACAACGAGCCACACGTTTGATCAGCCTGCTGAGCATCGTCTCGTTGACGCTGATTTTTATCGCGTTGTACGTCGAGTTCAAAACGGTCCGACACGCGTTGCTCATTCTCGTCAATTTGCCGCTGGCGCTCATTGGCGGTATTTTTGCGATTATGCTTACGGATGGTCTTTTAAGTATTGCATCGCTGGTTGGCTTTATTTCGTTGTTTGGCATTGCCGTACGAAACGGCATTATTTTGATCGAACATTACAATCGTTTGAAAACCGATGGTGAATCGTTATATAATGCGGTCCTGAACGGCTCGCTCGAACGACTCAGCCCAATTTTGATGACCGCGCTGACAACCGGCCTGGCATTGACGCCATTGGCGTTCGCAGGTCATAAGCCGGGCAATGAAATACAAGCACCCCTCGCCATTGTTATTTTGGGCGGATTGATCACATCAACGATTTTAACATTGATCGTTTTACCGGTGATCTTTGAGTGGGTGGAAAGCAAAAAAGCAGACTAGGCTACACAGCGCAGCCCTCGGCCGCGACCAAATGGCAGCCCACGGAATAGACGAAAAACGCAGACAATACATTTAGACTTCCGCGAAATTCCGTGGGTTTGTTCTTTTGCTTGCTGTATAAACTTTGCTCAAAAAGCATTGTTTTGCAGATGTGGATTATAGATTGATAATGTAAATGGTGCGCTCATACATCATGTTGTGGTGAAAAAAAGATGAACCGCCGATGTCGCAAAGAAA
>CAYSNA010000102.1:0-14104 GCA_964432185.1 uncultured Cytophagia bacterium | reverse complement strand
AACCGCATCGGATAATCGGTTTCTCGGCAAACGGTCAATTTTGTTTATCGATGAAATCCATCGATTTAACAAAGCGCAGCAGGACGCCCTGTTGCATTCGGTTGAAGACGGCACCATTCTGCTCATCGGCGCCACCACGGAAAATCCGAGTTTTGAAGTCATCTCGGCGCTGCAATCCCGCTGCCGTGTGTACAAGCTGGAGTCGCTGGATGAAGAGCATCTGAATACTTTGGTGCAACGCGCGTTGGATTCCGATCCCGAGCTCAAAAAATTGAATCTGCTCATCAAAGATGATGCGCGTTCGTTATTGATCAAACTCTCCGGCGGCGATGCACGCAATGTATTGACGGCGCTCGATTTGGCGTCGCAACTGGCGCAAGAGGTAAACGACAAGCGGATCATTGATCGTCCATTAATTGAAGAAGCCATGCAGCGGCGAACGCTGTTGTACGATAAAAAAGGCGAGTATCACTACGATGTCATTTCAGCGTTCATTAAAAGCGTGCGCGGTTCCGATCCTGACGCGGCGATTTACTGGCTGGCGCGCATGATTGAATCCGGCGAGGATGCGAAATTCATCGCGCGACGTTTAATTATTCTGGCGTCTGAAGACATTGGCAATGCCGACCCGCATGCGCTGATGGTCGCCACTTCGGCGTTCGATGCCATCACAAAAATCGGCATGCCGGAAGGTCGAATCGTTTTGGCGCAGGCGACGACGTATCTGGCATCCGCGCCAAAAAGCAATGCCTCGTACGTGGCCATTGATGAGGCCATTCAGCACATCAAAAATGAGACGCCGGGAGATGTGCCGCTGCATCTGCGCAATGCACCAACCAAAATGATGAAGGATTTTGACTACGGCGCCGGCTATAAATATCCGCATGATTTTGGCGGATTTACGGAACAGGATTATCTACCACCCGAAGCGAAAAATAAAGTGTTTTATCGGCCTACGGAAAACGGCGTGGAACAACGGATACGCGAACGGCTGTTAAAATTGTGGCCGAAACGGAAAAGATAAAAGACGAAACCACGAATTTCACGAATTACACTAATTCAAAAAACGCTATTCGTGAAATTAGTGTAATTCGTGGTTAACTTTATTTAAATTTGAATAGATATCTACTCTACATATTTAGCGTATTTCTTTCGATTGCACTTTGGGCTCAGGAGGCGCCGATTGATTCTGTGCGTACGATGGAGCCGGATAGCGTCAGATCGTTTTTGCCGGATTCTGCCATTGTTGAACCGCTCAAGATCGAACAGCCTTCCGATTTGGATACGGTGGTGTTTTATGAGGCAGCCGTGATTGATAATGATCTGGCGGCGCGAAAATCCTATTTTGTCGGCAACGCGGTGGTCAAATATGATAAAATCGTCCTCAAAGCCGGCAAGATCACCATGGATTGGGACAGCAATCTCATTATCGCCGAACCGATTGCCGACACCACCTGGATCAAAACCGACAGCACCGCCACGGACTCGACCATGCAGATCAACTGGATTGGCGAACCGGTGCTGGAAGAGGGCGGCACCACCATGACCGGCAAAAAAATGGAGTATAATTATAAATCGCGCAAGGGGCGCGTCGTCAAGGGGCGATCCGAGCTGGAAGGCGGTTTTTTTGTCGGCAATCAGGTGAAACGGGTGGACGAAAATACCTTTAATTTATCAAATTCCACATACACCACCTGCGATCTCGATTCGAATCCGCATTTTCATTTTGAAGCCAAACGCATGAAAATGATCCCCAAAGATAAAGTGATTGCCAAACCGATTGTCGCCAAGATCGGCAACATCCCGGTATTCATGCTGCCGTTTGCGGTTTTCCCGCACAAATCCGGGCGCTCGTCCGGAATTATTATCCCGACTTATGGGCAGAGTCCCTTGGAAGGACGCTATCTCCGACAACTTGGTTATTACTGGGCGCCGAACGATTATTTCGACGCCAAAGGCATGGTCGACTTTTTTGAGAAATCCGGCTTTCTCTTTCGGGCCGGCGCCAACTATGCGGTGCGGTATAAATTGAACGGCCGCATCAATGCCTCAATGACGCGCAAAGATTATCGCGAGGGCGGCAAGGAACGGCGCTGGGATATGACCTTCAATCACAGCCAGGAAATTTCGCCGACATCCCGCTTTAGCGCGCAGGGTACATTTGTCAGTGATAAAGATTTTTACAAAAGCTACAGCACCAATCTCAACACGCGTTTGAATCGCGAGCTGCGTTCGAACGTCACCTATTCGAAAAATTGGCCCAAGCAGAAACTCAGCCTGAGTATGAATCTGTCGCATTCGCATGACTTGCAGGAGGATTTGCAAACCTATACGCTGCCGCAATTTTCGCTGCGCCGCGGCCAGGAACAAATCTTTAATCCAAAGAAAAAAGGCGGCAGTCGCGACACGCGCTGGTACCATTCGCTCTATTTTAGTTATAACAGCAATCTCACAAATTCAGCGCGGCAACTGTATGAGACGGTGAGTCGGGATTCCACCTATCTTGATGAAAATGGTGAATGGGTCAGTGAACGCGTTTCCGATCGAGTTAAAAAATGGGATGAAAGTCGCAAGATCGCACATAACATCAATCTCTCCATGACCAGCCCGAAAAAGTTTTTTGGCTGGTTGTCGCTCAACCAGAGTATGGCCATCAAAGAAGATTGGTTCAACGAGACCTATGATTATTACTATGATGATGAAACCGGCCGCATTGAAGATGAAACCGTTGGCGGTTTTGCCGCGCGGCACACATTTAATTATACAGCGTCGGCCAACACCAAAGCGTACGGCGTGTTTCCGGCCAGCATTGGCGATATCAATTCCTTCCGCCACGTGATGACGCCGAGTGTTTCACTCAGTTGGGCGCCTGATTTTACCGAAGAGGGCTGGGGCTATTATCAATATGTCAATACTCCCACCGGGCAGGTGAAAAAGGACCGCTTTGGTTCCGGCACGCCAGGCGTTGGCGGCGGTAATATCGGTTTTAGTCTGCGCAATCTTTTTCAAATGCGCAAGGGCGAGGGCGAAAAGGCGAAAAAGATCGACCTGTTCAATGTTGATCTCAACACCAATTATAACATGAAGGCCGAAACGCGCAAGCTGTCCGATTTGCGTACGTCATGGACCGCTAATCCGATTCGCACCATGAGTTTGAGCGCCAGCACGTCGCACAGTTTTTATCAATATGAGCCGACCGGAACGAGCGACAACTATGTGTGGGAAAACGGCGGCCTGCCGCGCCTGACCAATTTGCGCTTTAATTTGCGGCTGCGTTTGCAGGGCAAGGGAGAAACCACTCGCCGACCGGATCGAAATTTACCGCAGACGTACGAGGAGCAGCAGATGATGGAAACCGATCCCAGCGAGATGAATATTCTCGATGAAGAGCTGATGGATCAGGGCAATCGTTTCGAATCCGACCGCACGCTCAACACGCTCAGCATTCCGTGGCGCATGAGCGTGGCGTTCAATTTTGATTTAAATCGCAACAATCCGAATAATCCGACCAAACGCTATTACATGGATATTTCCGGCGCCGAGGTGAGTTTGACAAAGAATTGGCGCATCGGCTACAGTGCGCATTACGATCTCGCCGAAATGGAAATCTCGCACCATCGTTTTACAATTTATCGCGATTTGCATTGCTGGGAAGCGAACATCGAGTGGGTGCCGACCGGGCCGGGACGACGCGTGTATGTTCGTGTCGCCATCAAGGCGCCGATGCTCCGAGATGTAAAGATCGAAAAGTACGGCGGCCGGCAGAGTGTGCTGGGCTACTAAAAAGAAATGACAAATTTCAAATGCAAAAAAAAGTTGGCCCGATTTGAAATTTGTCATTTGTCTTTTGAAATTGAGCTATTCCGCTTTTTGCGGCGTCTCAACGGAGTTGCTCTCCTCCTCCTCCGTAATGACAATTTTGCTAAACTTTCCTTTTTCCAAATATTGAATCCATTGGGCGCTGATTTGTACCGGCAAAAAACCGGCGTCCGGTTTGGCGTTGGGCATGGATTGCAATTCGCCAAGAATAATGACGGCGCTGCCCTTTTTCAGATGTTTGCTGCATTGCACCGCTTGTTTGGCCCACACCACAACACTGACGTAAACCGGCTCGCGTTCCATTTCATCATCCAGCTCTTCAGGGTGCTCCGGTTTGGTGACGACGATAAAATTGGTCACCGGCACCCCTTTTCGCGTGCGGCGAAGCGGCGGATCGTGTAATAATGTTCCGGCAAGAAAAACGCGATTTATGTCCGGATGATTAAAACCGGTGTCGAGATTTTCAACCTGCTGCGCTTCTTCTAATTGAGGCGAATATTTTTCATCATTTTCGATCTTGGTTTCCACGACTATTCCTCGCTTGTTAAAAAGACGCTCATATACACACAAAAACTGCCATAAGCTGACGGGCTGATATCATCCACATTATCACTCAAGAACTGTTCGATCCGAGTTTTATTGTTATCGATGGTGTGCACACGGGTGAATTCAATATGATCTAGCGCATCTTTTGTTCGAGATAAAATTTGTTGTGAGAACAACTCGGTCCGGGCCAGAAAAACAAGTTCCGGCTTTGCATTCGGCGTCGATTCGATGAGACCGATGAGTTTTAAATTATAATCGTATGGCGCCAGGCCGACTTCTTCATGCAGCTCCTGCGCCATCGCGCTGAAGACGTTTGGTCTATCGCCGTTTTTGGGAACATCGATATGACCGCCAAATACATCGTAGCACTCGGGGTACTCGCCGACGTTTGCACTGCGTTTCATAAAAACGATTTTATCATCGCCGCTGAGCAGCACTGCGCTGATCCCAAGCGCCCGCGACAAATAGTGGCCGCCCCACGTTCGGCGGATGACATCCACGTTTGCATTGGAGTGCAGCAGGGTGCGATAATCCGTTGGGCGCATATTGAAATAACATTGATTCGCCGCCAGCGACCAGGTGTCGAGCCGGGCGAGCCGGCCGTTGAAAATATAATCTTTTGTCAGTGAATTCCAAAAGTTCAAAATATCGTCGTGCAACTCGTCCGGCAGCGATAGCGGCGCGGTCTGCCATTCGATGTGAATATCTTTATCGTGCAGGTTGCAGGTAAAATGTGTTGAAAAAAGTCGACCATCCACACAACTCACAGCACAGCTCCCTCTAACCGCAGTAACGCATCTTTGATGTCGAGGCCGCCGCTGTAGCCGCCGAGTCGCCCGTCGGACTGGATGACGCGATGGCACGGCACCACAATCGGGATGGGATTGGCGCCGTTTGCCGCGCCAACCGCCCGCACGGCGCCGGGCTTGCCCAACGTTTGGGCGATTGTCCCGTACGTTGTCGTTTGGCCGTATGGAATTTTGTGAACGATGGACCAGACTGATTTTTGAAAATCCGTCCCACGTAAAAAATCAAGCGGCCCGGTAAAAGTGACGGCGGTGCCTTTAAAATAGGTGTCAAGCTGATGACCTAGTGTGGTCAGATGTCCGTTCGGTTGTTCGGACACCTGCCGCTCAAAAGAGGCTTTGAATGACTCGAAAGATTGCACGCGTTCAAAGCTTATGGCCGCAATGCCGTCATCGGTGGCGGCAAGCCAGAGATATGTCACTTCCCACGGGAATCCTGTCACGTAAATCGTTTTCATTTTTACAATCTTTCTGAGGTTCTTGCGCCACGCCGGCAATGTCTATCAATAGACGGCGCGGATGAACCATCAATATGAGTCGAAAATATCATAAAAATTGACAATATTCAAGCTAAAATTGGTAATGTAGTGAGGACTGTCAGAAAAATTCACTTCGTGCTTGACTCTGATAAAATTCCTCTTAATTTATAAGCAAAGAACGAGCCTTCATTTAATCCCACAATTTATTATGAAAAAAATCATTCTCCTGAGTTTCCTACTTGCCGGTTTGTCGCCGGCTCACTCCAGAATCAGCGCGGTTGTGCTGGATGCCAATTCGCATCGTGAAATCAGCGGCGTCAACGTCTACATCGCCAACGCCAATGTTGGCGCGGTGACGGACAAGTCCGGTACGTTTAATTTGGATGTGCCGGAAAACCTGGGCAATGTGCTGGTGACCTTCCGCCACATTTCCTATGACATTCAGACGATTAGCATCGACTCGTTAAAAAAACAGGATTTTGTCTACCTGGTGCCGCGCATTATTCCGCTGCCGGATATTCAAATTGTTGGCCAGAGCGCCACGAGCAAAATTGAAATCCAGCGCGATATTCCGCAGCGTGTCAAAGTGCTGGATGCGAAAAAGTTCGCCATCCGCGGTTATACCGATGCCGGTGATTTTCTCAAGACCGAAACCAGCGTGCAGGTGGATGAAGAGTTGAGCGGCAAAAAAACCGTCTCCATCCGTGGCGGCAATGCCGATGATGTGGTGATGCTCTACAATGGCGTGCGCATGAACAGCCCGCTGGACAATGTGTTTGATTTTTCGCTCGTCGATCTGGAGAACCTCGAGCGCTTTGAGATCATCAAGGGCAGCAACACCAGTCTGTACGGCCCGGAAGCGTTTTCCGGCGTCATCAATGTTGTGCCGCAAATTGAGCGCGATTACACCCTGCGGGCGCAGTACCGTTTGGGTACCTATAACACGGAAAATCTCAATCTGCAAGTTTATAAAAAGCTCGGGCCGCAACACTTGTCCTATAGTTATAAAGATGCCTCGCAGCGCCGGCGATTTGTTGATGCGGCATCCAATGACGAAAGTATCACCAATATTCAGCAGCACCACAACGCCAATATTTATTATGACATTGGCGGCGATAACGCCCTGAATCTGATGTTCAATAAAACCGATCTGGAATACAAGAACGGCCGCGATATGGAAGATGTCGCGCAAAGCAATGCCATCGGTTCGATCAAATACACCGGCGCGCTCGGGCCGGTCAGGCAACTCAACATGTTGGCCGCCTACAAGGGATATGACGAACAACAGAATATCAACTATTTTGATACGGTGATGCAGCGTGATATCGATGATCAGGCGTTGCAGTTTGATGTTGATAAAACTTTTTCTGGTGATCTTGTTGATCTGCTGCTGGGCTACAATTTGAAACGCGCTCAGGTTGATTTCCTCGACCAGCGGACACAGGACAGAATTCCGGTGCTCCAACAAAACAATGCTATCAACCGGATGCATCATGGATTTGTCGGCATTGTAAAAACGCAAACATCGGCGGGGGCTGGTTTTTTGCAAGATTTCCACATTGATTTCAGTGTGCGCCATGACAATGTGCATGACGACGTCAGCGGAGAAGTCGAGATGGATGACCTGCCGGTCGATGGTGTGAGGCTCGACGACAACGCCTGGCAGTCGACGCATTTTAAATTTTCGACGTCTGTGGATGGCTATCGGGAAAATCTCGCCATGAAAGCGTTCCTCAATTTTGGCTCCAACACAAAATTTCCTACGGTGGTGCAGCAGCTCAGCGTGCCGTACGATAACTTTGCATCCGGATCACCCCTGACGCCGGAGCAGGTGACGAGCTCCGAGGTCGGAATTGAGTTTTTCAAAGAATCCGCCATTCGCAGCGCTATCGATGGCTGGCATGCGGAAGGTGTATTGTTTCGCAATTATTATACGGACAAGTTCCGTCCGTTTTCCTCGCCGGGCATTCCGGTGGTGTTTTACGACAATGTGCCGACCGCTGAAATTTTTGGCCTCGAAGGTCGTTTTAATGTTTATCTGCTGAAGAAAAAACTGGATATTGAGTACGGTATCGCCCGCTATATGATTTCGGAAAAATCGGCCTTTCCGTTCAAATCGGATTTCAAACAGACGCTTGATCTGGCTATCAATCACGCCGGATTTTCGATACAGATTCACTGGTTTTATGAAAATGAACAAGTCGGCTGGATTCGCTCCTTTGACGGCGGTTTCGCGCAGGTCAGTCTCGAGCCGTTCAGCAATGTTGATCTGCACATTTCACGCGCCTTTCGAATCGGCACCGGCAAAATTTTCATCAATCTCAGCGGGCGAAATTTACTCCAATCGGACGAAACCGTGCTGCAAGGCCTGGCCATTCGGGATCGACGGGCCTATCTTACTGTCGGCACGCAGCTTTAATAACAAGGAAGAGTTATGAGAAAGATTGTTCTGGCTGTCCTCGCATTTTCATTTTTGTTTTTAACCTGTGAAAATCCGTTTGGTCAAGACAGCATCACCGGCGATCATCAGACCATCCGTGGCAAGGTTCGCGCGATTGGCGCGCCGAATTCCGCCAACATTTATGTGTGGCTGGATGTGGTCAATGTTGGCACTTTTACTACTGAAAGCGGCGAATTCACAATAAAGCTGCCGCCAAAAGCGACGCTGAACGCCACGGGAACTGTAACCGGAGATTTTGATCTCTATTTTTATACCATTAATTATTCTCTGGTCAAGAAAAAGGTCGTCATTCGCGACGGCAGTTTTGTTTTCAATAATGGCGATGTAGATGAGACAGGACGGGTAAAGAATATCTCGCTGGTGAAAACATTCATCGCGGAAACGCGCACCAGTTTTACGCTGCCCGAGGAAGCCGAGTACCAGTACGGATTGAGTACCACGGCGCACTTTACTGGCAAATCGAATAATTTCGAGATTAATATTCCAAACGGCTCGATGGTGCTTCTCGGCGGTATTTTAATTATTAATTTGGATTCCGGGGAGGTGTCTGAACATCAACTCGCCAGCGGCAAAAATACTGATTTTATTGCTAGCCTGACGCTGCAGCCGCAAATATGGAGTTTTCACCCCAATATTGGCAAAGAACGGGTATTGGATACAGAGTATCGAATTGTGCCTTACGTCTTTCCATATTATCCGGACCTGCCGGCCGGTTTGCTGGCGAGTCTCGGAATTTCCGAGTACGAGGTGAACAAAGACTATCTCTCCCTCTTTTTTGATGGTACTTTTGGAACGTATCACTGGCCAAAGTAAAAGTGGAGTTCGAATTTTATAAAAATCAGGTCGCCGGAAAGTTGTTATGACTGATGGATTAATTATTATTTTTTACCGACGACCTGCTTTTTCTATTCTGCTTCCTCAACTGTAAAAATTGCCGATGCCGAGTTGAACGCGCTGAAAATTCCCAATCCGCCGTGAATATTGGTTAATGGTTCGTTGAGCTCCCGCGAATCCTGCTGGCGGCTGCCGTACAAATCCGCATATTCCTGATTGACGCGATAGACTTTGACAATGTGTTTTCCCAGATGCGTCAATTGCATGGCGTTGATGCGATACTCATTGCGATTGGTTGGTGGAAAGACAAAGCGACGCTGCATGCCGCCCATTCGGCCGCGGCTTTGCACTGGACCACCTATGGTGCTGCTTTCATCTCCAGTGTTAAATTCATAAATCGACTCATATAATGGACGTTGAATGACGTCGGTGTACGATCGGCGTCCGGCGATCAAGAATGTACCCAATCCTTCAGCGGATGCTCGAACGCCGCTTCAACACGAAATATCGGTTTCGCCAATGCTTGGCAGGGTGGAGAGCTGTCGCGGCGACAAACGGATTTGACTGATTTCCGTATTCGTTGACATCATCTCGGCATTGGCCGTCACGTTGATGCCATCCACTTCCAATACTACAAGTTTGAGTCTGATATCGAGCGGTTCTAGTCCAACTTTGTTTTCGATATGAACAAGTTGTCCCTCATAGCCAATATAGCGTACCATGAGCTGCACCTTGCCCACCGGCTCATTCACTAAAATAAAATACCCATCAGCGTTGGTTGTGGTGCCGCGGTTTGTACCGTCGACTGAAATATTGGCGTACGGCAGCGCTTCGCCGCTATCGGCATCGCGCACGTAACCTCTAATATTTGATCGAAAAGTTTCGTTTGAAGTTAAAATTGTATTCAGGGACAAAAAAATGATGAAAAAAGTGAAAAAATATTTTGACATGCACAGTGCTCCTATTGCTCTGTTCGAGCGCAGACAGCACTCCGCAGTCCGAATTTTTATAATGCGGTCTGCGGAGTGCCGAATGCCGATTGCGTTTTCTACTTCATCAACATCATACGTTCGGTGGTGGTTTCGTTGTTCGAGGTCACCTTGTAGAAATACATGCCTGAAGAGACCTGTTCGCCTTTGTCGTTCAAACCGTTCCATGCAACCGAATGCTGACCTTCGCTGACATGAGAATCAACCAGCGTGCGGATGAGTTGGCCTTGCATGTTATAAACTTTGACCGATACCGGCCCCGCCTGAGCCAACGAGTAGGTGATGGTGGTAGTTGGATTAAAGGGATTCGGCGCGTTGGAAGCCTGGATGTTTTTTCGTTCGCGTCCACGTTCTGCGCCATCCGGGCCATTCTCTTCTCCATCTATGCCCCATTCTTCAAGCAGAGCATTTACCGCCTCGCGGATTTCTTCACGTGTGGCGCCATCGGCTTTCATGTCTTGAATCAACTCGCGGATCGTCGTGCGCTGCTCTTCCGTCAGTTGATTCATCCACAGTCGGCCGGCTTTTCTGCCTTTTTCGTAGCGGCCTTGTCGCTCTTTGCCGGCGGGCGGTTCAATGCCCCACTCATCAAACAGCGCATCCACAGCCGCTTTTATTTCTTCCCGTGTAGCGCCGGACTCTTTCATCGCCTCAACGAGCGATTTGAGTTCGGTTTGCTGCTCGTCGGTCAACAGGTCACCCCAGCGGCCGGTTTTTTCCGGCATGTCGAGGCCCCATTCGGCGTAAAGCGCTTCAATCGCGGCATGAATGTCCTCGCGCGTCGCACCGGCTTGTCGCAGTTCAGTGACCTTTGCTTGCACGGCCTCGCGTTGTTCCTCTGTTAATTGAGGATCGGCAAAACCTCGGCCACCTTTTCTGTCACCTCGTCCAGGGCGTTCAATGCCCCATTCCGTAAAAAGAGCATCAACCGCTTGTTTAATTTCTTCCCGAGTGGCGCCATCTTCCCGCATGCCGCTGATCAGATCGTGCAGTTCCTGTTTCTGTTCATCCGTCAATTGCTCTCCGGCACGATTTTCATGCTGACCTGGTCCCGCAAACCCGGCGTGACCGTTTTGTGCAAATGATGTCGCGCCGACGGCAACGATGAATAAAATGACCAAAAATATCCTGCTGATTCTCATTATAGTCTCCTTTCTACAAAAGATGTGACTCAGCCAAGTTGTATCAGACGTGAATTAGATCAATTTTTTCAAATTTCGCAGCTCATTATAATAGGTGATAAACTCGCTGTTGATAAAACTCATTTTAAGAGAAGCCGCGCTCTCGCCATTTAAATTGAATTCGAATAAACTTTTGCGGGACTGCTGGCTTATTTTGGTGAGCGTATAACCGCGCATTTTGAGCCAGGCTGAAAATGCAATATCATCCGTGGTGATATGATGTGAGGTGCTGTCTTGGGTTTGACTCATGACTGTTTCAATTTTATTTTTTAAGATCTTCAGACCACCGGCGAAATTGCGTTTATAGTCCGGATGATTTGTAATACCCCATGTCAATTGTTATGCCACAATTTATAACTCGGAACAAGGCCTTGTTATTATAAGGATTAACGGCGTGCGGCGAAACGTGTTGAAGGCAGATGGCGCCGAGTCATTTCACAAAATTGACGAAAAGTCGACGTTTTTGTCGGGTTTGACATTATGTAGTCAAACTGAACGCAAATTGCTTGACTCTTATTCATAAAATACTATTTTAGTACCTGGTTGTATTAGTGGTGGACGGTTGTACCTTGGCATTAAATCCCTCCTTGAATACGGCGCGTGCCCCGCTCGCGCGCTATCCGATGCTCTCCACGAGTGATCTCGATGAATTACGCCTCGCTGTGAAAAATAACTATCATCCCATCCACTGCGATGTCGGAAAATACTCCAATTTCAGCATATATTACAATCACGCCTTTTTAAATGGCCTGTCGCTGAGTTATCACACCATCACCGATAATTTGTATTTGCATAGCGGGCCCACGGAGGACTCGTATATCCTTCAGTTCGGCATGATCCAGGGCATGTCTGAAATATCATACGGAAGAAGCACGGTTGTTTTGACGCCCGACCAGGGTGGAAGTCTCATTTCGACATCTCTTGATTGTCGATGGCGGTACGAAAAGCATCAGCAGCAGCTTATTGCCAGAATCGAAAAAAAACAGTTGGAACAGGTTCTGGAGGCCATTATGGGGCGCCCCATAAAAAAGGCCATCGAGTTCGAGCATAGCATGCGCCTGGATAATGCCAAAATTAGCAGCCTGCGCCGGCAGTTGTTGTACATTTTTAACGAGTTGGATGACAAGGATGGCTTGTTTAGCATCCCCCACATCGCCGCCAATGCTATCGATGTTTTCCTGATCAGTCTGCTTGAGGCTCAACCGCATAATTACAGTGCCTTTTTCTCATCTGCCGTTCCAGCGGCAGAGCCCAAATATATTTCCCAGGCTGAGGAGTATGTTCGCGAGCATATTCACGATTGTCCGCAACTGTCAGAGGTAGCACGCCGGTTCGATATCAGCCTTCGAGCTTTACAAGCAGGATTTAAAAAATACCGTGACTATAGTCTTTCCTACTTTATGAAGCAGATGCGTTTGCAATACGCGCATCAACTCATTCAACAAGATCCCTATCGTACGATCGAGCAGATCGCTCTTGCCAGCGGTTTCAGGCATTGGGGACAATTTTCGGCGGATTATCAAATAAAATATGGCGAGCGTCCTATAGATACTCGCCGAAGAGCTTCACATATCATTTAACATAATTGGGTAAAAAATGAGGAAAAACTTTTGATAGCGACTCCAGTTCAAAGAAATTCCGTGTCGCTGTTAAAATCAGGTGTCGTAAGCACGAATGATCTTGATCAGGTTCGTCAGGCTGTCGCGAGATATTATTTCCCCATCCAATGCGACGTCAGTGGACGGGCGGAGAATTTTTTATTTTCCTATAATCATTTTTCGCTCAATGGCATTTCTTTCAGCACCAGTCATGTGTGTGAAAATTTTTATTTCGAAAGTGAAGCCACGGAAAATGCCTATATTCTGCAATGCGCCATGTTGAATGGTGGGTGTGAAATTTCATATGGGAACAGCACGGTCAGAATTCATAAAAGCGGCGGCGGCAGTATGATATCGCCATATCAAAAGTGCGCATGGAAATATCAATCGGGGCAGGTTCAGCTTGTTGTTAGAATTCGGCGCGAGTATATGAACGAGTATTTTCAGGCGCTCATCGGTCGTGAGTGTGCGGCACCCCTGGAATTTCAACACGGAATGGATACAACATCTCCTCGAGTCAACGGATTACGCCATCTTTTATTTTATATGGCTGAGGATATTGAGAGTGACGGCGGCGTCATTTATTCACCCCTTGTTCAGGAACGCCTGAAAGAGCAGCTCGTGCACAGCCTGATTTATGCGCAGCCGCATAATTACACCGATCTTTTGAATAATCCAATTTTATTGCCCGGGCCGGCGTATATTCGTAAAGTGGAAGAGTACATCGAAGCGTATGCGGATGAACCGTTGCGTGTGGGGGAGTTGGCCGCACGGGTGGGCGTTAGTGTTCGATCGCTGCAAGCCGGATTTTATCGTTATCGCCAACAGAGCGTATCGGAGTTTATCAAAGACGTGCGTTTGAGGCGTGCGCATGAATTGTTGACAAAATCGCCCCATTTGTCGGTGACGCAGGTGGCGTATCAATGTGGTTACAACCATTTGAGCCAGTTTGCTGCCGATTATAAGAAAAAATTTATCGAAAGCCCATCAGAGACCCTGCGACATCATCGATAAAAAAGCCTGTTCTAATGCGTTTTATTGATAATTTTTTGCGCATTTTTGTTAGAAAAAAACGATTTTGATCTTTATCATACAGTGGCGTAAAAATGATCCCCGGGGAGGGGAGCCATCTGCAACCCGAGGGACCGGGGTGTCCCTCTTCATTTTCAGACAGCGAATCCTCAATTTTGCAGTCATCAAAGAATTCAAAGTATCGCGATAGAGCATAAAAAAAAGCCACCTCATGTACAAGGCGGCTTTTTTTGTTACTCCGGGAAATTCGGTTCAAAGTCAGAGTCGTGTACCCAGATGGCATTGAGCCAGGTGCCGCTGGTGTATTGTTAGTAAAAACGGCGCTGTTTTTCATCCACGTATAATAAATAATCAAAAAT
>CAYSNA010000101.1:7117-14116 GCA_964432185.1 uncultured Cytophagia bacterium | reverse complement strand
GTGCGTATCTCTATGCGATTCGCACCGAGTCGCAATACCAAATCCGGAAAATGGTCGTGCTGAAATAAATCCCGTGAAAATGCCTCCTGTTCACATCCAATGTGTCGGAAAAAAAAGGAAAGTATAAAATGACACTCAGATATACGCGCTTTATTCTTTTAACCGTTCTTTTCATCGGCGCCTGCGGCCCGGATAAATCCGTGCACGTGTATATGATCGGCGACTCGACCATGGCGAACAAGCCGCTGGAGGATAATCCGGAACGCGGCTGGGGCCAATTGTTCCCCGAGTATTTTGATGAGATGGTGATTATTTCAAATCACGCGGTTAACGGGCGCAGCACAAAAAGTTTTATCGATGAAGGTCGCTGGCAGGTTGTGCTCGATTCTCTGCAGGCCGGCGACTTTGTCTTTATCCAGTTTGGTCATAACGATGAGAAAGAACACGACTCCACCCGTTATGCCGCACCCTTTGGCGCCTATAAAGAGAATCTCGCCCGATTTGTTACTGAAGCGCGTAGCGTTCACGCACAGCCACTCGTGTTAACGCCCGTCGTGCGCCGCCGGTTTGACATGAACGGCCACTTTTACGACACGCATGGCGATTATCCTTTAGCTGTCAAAGATGTCGCGGCAGAACTGGATGTTCCGCTGATCGATGTGCATGCCCTGAGCCGTGACCTGATTGAGACCCTGGGCGAGGAAGAATCAAAAAAATTATTTTTGTGGATTGAGCCGGGCGTTTACAGCAGTTTGCCGGACGGCAAGCAGGATGATACGCATTTTTCCGAATTGGGCGCCCGCCGCATTGCCGGACTCGTTGCCACGGCGCTCGCCGATTTGGATACGCCCTTGTCGCACCACATTTTGGAGTGACAGTCTGCCGGAGCAGTATCAAAATAAAAATTTAAGTGAATACGACGCTCATTCGCTTACTCTAAAATTCACTTCTTATAAAAAGGATTTTAAAATATGAAACGACGTCCAAAAGCCAAACCTCACACCTGGTTTCTCGCTGCCTTTTTATCTCTCGCCTTGATGCTGTCGTGCCAGAACAGCTCAAGCACAAAAGCCGTCTGGAAACAAGTGCCGGAGATTTTAAAAACGATAAAAGTCCCGGACTTTTCCGAGCAGGATTTTCTCGTTACGGATTTCGGCGCTGTTGGCGATGGTCAAACCGACAACACTGACGCTTTTGCCAGGGCAATCGAGGTCTGTGCCCAGGCCGGCGGGGGCCGCGTTGTGGTGCCGGCGGGTGAGTTTCTCACCGGCGCCATTCATTTAAAAAGTCAGGTCAACCTGCATGTCTCGAAAAATGCGACGCTGCTCTTTTTTACCGATCCGGAAAAGTATCTTCCCGTGGTGTACACGCGCTTTGAAGGCAGCGAGTGTTATAACTATTCCGCGCTCATTTACGCGTTTGAACAGGAAAATATTGCCGTCACGGGAAGCGGCACGCTCGACGGGCAGGCGAGTATTACCGCCTGGTGGCCATGGAAAGGACGTTTGGAATACGGCTGGCAGGAAGGACAACCGCGTCAACAGCCGGATGTAGATGTGCTGGTGCAAATGGCCGAAACTGGCGTACCGGTTAAAGATCGTATCTTTGGCGCCGGCCATTTTTTGCGGCCCAATTTTATCCAGTTTTACCGATGCAAAAATGTTCTCATCGATAGCGTGACGATCAAGCGCTCGCCCATGTGGGAAGTTCATCCGGTGTTGTGCGAAAATGTCACGGTGCAGAATATCACAGTGTCCACCCACGGCCCAAACAACGACGGCTGTAATCCCGAGAGCAGCAAAAACGTCCATATTAAAAATTGTTTTTTTGATACGGGCGATGATTGTATCGCGATTAAATCCGGCCGTAACGCCGACGGCCGGTGCATCAACGTGCCGAGTGAAAATATTGTCATTCAAAATTGCACCATGCGCGACGGACACGGCGGTGTGGTCATCGGCAGCGAAATGTCCGGCGGTTGCCGCAACGTCTTTGCCGAAGATTGCGTCATGGACAGTCCCAATTTGGAGCGCGCGCTGCGTATCAAAACCAATTCCGTGCGCGGCGGGTACGTTGAAAATATTTATATGCGCAATATCAAAGTCGGCGAGGTGAGCGATGCCGTGGTGCGCATTTTTTTCCATTATCAGGAAGGCGATGTCGGCGAGTTTACCCCGGTCGTGCGCAATGTTTATGTTGAAAATGTTTCAAGCCAAAAAAGCAAATATGGATTGTTGCTCGACGGCTACGAACGCTCGCCCATCACCAATGTCAATGTGATCAATTGCTCATTTGATAATGTGGCCGACGGCAATATCATGAATTATGTCGAAAACTTGACAGTGAAGAATTTCACCATCAATGGAGAATTGCAAACAGCCGAAATATTGATATCGAAAGAATAATTCACAACGATGATTAGACACACACTGCGATATATAGTCGTGAAAACGGCGACGGCTGGCAGCAATTGGAAAAAGTGATCACATTGTGGGATGACGCAAAATCGATGGTTTGTCATGAATTCATCTGGACAGGCGAAAATCCGAGCGCCGGCTCCAATCCGGTCGATCGACTTGTGTGGTGCGGTTTATATCTCGACCTTGAACAGCCTCTGTGCCGCAACGCCGGTCATGAGAGAGACAAGAATAAAAAAGACGAGCCAGTGAATGTTCACGCCTGCGACGCTCAATTTAGTTTCATCATACTCGATACTAATCTCCCTGGCAAAAGAGTTGGAGGATAGTGTCGGTTCAGCCGCATACAAAAATCCCCGCACCGAAGCCGTGAGACGCCTGGGCGACAATACGCTCCAGCGACCATCCGTGACCATTTTTTTCTCTTCCTGTGTCTCCTTGTACTGAAAGATCAGCGTGGAGACACCGGCTGTGATGGGATAAATCCGCCAGTTGATCTCGTGTAGCGCTGGTATGGTCAGCGGCGTAACATCGATGCGCACGTCGGTCGAAGGAATAATGCGAATCGTGCTCAAGTCATCCACATCATTCGCTACGAGACGAACCAGAATCGGCTTCCCGAGACTTGCCGGCTGATAGCCGTAACGCGCCGAGAGTTGAATGATCAAAATGGTGACTGGAATCATCAAAATCAACATCGGTTTTAGCGCGTACAAAAGATAACGCCCGTTTTCCAGAAACAAGCGGCCGAGAATCCGCACGGACAGCGATGCATCATGTTGATAAAGCCGAGCGCCCAGGACGTGCGCTTTTATTCGATTTTTGGTCGCATGAATGCCCTCCTGATTGGACACTTTTTTCAGGATGATCAACATGAGCAAGCCGGTCAATACGGCAACTAGAAATAATCCCCAGAACCTTCCAAGAGTCTGTAGCGGAAAGAAAAGTATATTAAAAATAGTCGTGACGATTTGATTAAAAATATCCATGTTCCCATTGCCAGTTATGCGAGATAGCCTAAACCGCGCAGTTGTTTCTCCACCTGTTCGGCGGAGGCGCCGAGCTCATGTAATGTTCTCAGCTCTTTTTCGAGCATGTGGCTGATGAACTCGTCTACTGAGGCATAACCGGCCTGTTCGGCGACTATCTTGGCTTTTGCGTAAAGTTCGGCGTCCAGTTTGATTTTTTTCTTCACGATTTTTCCTTCATTTAAATCAAGGATGAGCCGTCCATGGCCGGCGGTTCGAGGCCGAACGATTTGATGATCGTCGGCGCCACATCCCAGATCGCGGGATCGTTTGTTTTCGTCTGTCGATTGGTTAAAAAAACGCCGGGCACCACACGTGGATCCATGCAGTGATCCGCAGACCATTTGTCGGTGCGAGGGCCGAACAGCCCGTCGGGAAAACCGCCCAACGCCGCCTCGTCGGATATGCGGTAATTTTTATCGTAACCCAAAACAATATCCGGGGCCTTGCCGCGCTGCTCGCCGTGGTAAATCTGCCGCGTATCATAGGCTTTCACAACCACCCGGCGCCCGGTTTGCGGGTCGCGTAGCGCATCAAGCCTGGTTATTAACTCTTTGGTGATGCGATCCACGTCTTTTGTCTCAACACTGCCGAACTTTTCGCGATCCGCACGATTGATATAGATGCTGTTCAGGCCCATGGCAAATGCTTTTGTTCGAGACCAGTCGACATAATCATAATAGGAGCTGTGGTGAAATCGATTTTCATCTGTCACGGCAGTAAAACCGTTTTCGACAAGCCAGGTGCTGAGGTGGAATTCGCGCGTGAATGGCGCAAAGCCGTGATCCGACAGGATGAAGAGTGAGCTGTCCCCATCCATGTTGTCGAGAGTTTGCTGCAGCACAGCGTCCATTTTTTTGTAGAACCAGTAAACCGCATTTTTAACCTCGGGACTCGCATCCGGTTCGTAAAGCGGGTGGCTTGGATCCATCATTCGTAACAGCATGTGCGAATTTTGATCCAAGCTGGAAAAGTAAAAGAAGAACAAGCCCTCGTCGAAGCGGTTGATTTCAACATCAAAGGCAGCGAGCCGTTCGTGCAACACGTATTTGGATTGCTGCAAAAATTCTTCGCTCGACAGGATGCCGTTGGACAGCGCTTTGGTATCTTCCGGGAAACCTTGCGTGTAAAATCGTCCAATCGCTTGCGATAATTCGCGCGAATAGGAAGCGGGATTGGCAATGGGCAACTCGGAATCCATGGGATCGATATTAATCGGCGACATATAAATGCGCATGTGTGGATGGACCTGCTGTAGATAAATCCGCACCATGCCGTGCAGGGCGGCAAAATGCGGCAGCAGCTCAAATGTCAACGGCAGCCACTCGGACCACTCGCCCTGCTTGATCAGCAGGGTATGGCGTTGAATGTTGATTTTGACAATCGACTCCGATGGATCGCGAAAAACCGTAAACGGGATGGACACCGGCCGTTTGTCCTGCCGCATCGTATTGGGCGGACCGTCCAGCGTTGAATTAAAAACGTGATCGTTGATCGTCACCTTGACGACGCGGCCGCCGGTGAACCGATCCGCGTTCGGAATGTCCTGGTCTGTAAAAAAGGTAAAGGTACCGTACGAACCCAGCAGGTCTGGCGTGCTCATGCCGCTCATCGCCCGCGCCGCTCCCGTCTCGACCGGGAAATTAGCCGGCAATTTAAACAGCGTCACCGGAATATCATGGGCTTCCAGGAGCGACCAAAACGGCGTGCCTTTACGCATCAAATCGACACGACCTTTGCTCAGCGGCAAAGTCCATTCGCCGATGCCAATAGATTTTTTCGCCGAATAGGTCCGGCTTGTTGAAAGATACGGCTCAAAGGTGTGCGGATCGCGATGGATAAAATCAAATATACCGTGTACGCCGGGATTGCTGCCAGTGATAAAGCTGGACCAGGCGACCGGGCTTTGCGGCGGCATGGTGGTGCGCAGCGAATGAAACTCGTTGTTTTCCATAAATTTTTTAAAGGCCGGCATGTCACCACGGGCGACAAACTGTCTGAGCAGATTGGGATCCATGCCGTCAATGCCAAGAACAAAAACCTTGTTCGAGATTTTTGAATTTTTAATATTCGGCGCCGGAAAAACATTACCCGCCGGCAGCAGCGACAGCCCGAGGCCGGCCGTACCGAGACGCTGCAAAAATGTCCGTCTGTTGGGATTTTTTATCATAAACTACGAGTTCGGAATATCAAGCTGTAAGACCTGTCCGTCCATATAAGACGGCTTTTTCAAATTGAATAGATCCAGAATCGTCGGCGCTATATCCATGATATGCGGCGACGTGTCCTTTACGTTAAAATTACTGAACAGCACGCCCGGCACCTGCTGCGGATCGATGCCGTGATCACCGCTCCAGGCTTTGAGATTGTCCTCAAAAACCGTGTCCGTGGTGATGCCGACAGCGCCGTCCCAGGAAATGCGATAACCCGGATTATAGCCGACCACCAGGTCGGGCGCATCTTCAGCATACGGTCCGATGTTGACCTCCGCAAGATCATAAAGTTGTGCAATGGCGCGCTCTTTGGTTTCGGGATCAACCAGGCCGCCGAGTTCATTCTGCAATTTTGCCTTGAGCGGAGCGACCTGCGCGTCGCTGACGATGCCGTGACGTTCGCGCCCTTGTCTGTTGATGTAAATCCCGGCCAGACCAATCGCGTAGGCCGTGGTTTTACTCCAGTCGACGTTCTGCAAATAATCCCTTTTATCGCTCCCTTGTTTGATGACCAGATAGCCGTTTTGATGCAGCCAGCTATTGATGTTGATGCCGCGCCTGAAGGATTTAAAACCGTGATCCGACAATACCAGCACCAGCGTATCCCTGGAGCTGCCTTTGAGCACTTTTCCCAGAAGGGCATCCATGCTGTGGTAAACATCTCGAATCGCATATTTGATCCGGTCTTCCGCCTCCTCAAACGCCGGATGCTTTTCATCAATATAACGAAAAAAAACGTGCTGGACGCGGTCGGCAGCATCGAAAACGCACGCGGCGACACCACGCCGATTTTTTTTCAAAATGTGCCAAAGCTGCTGTTCGCGCTCTCTTTGATACTGATAGACCTGATCGAGAAAATCATGTTCATCAATCACGCCTTCATTCAAAGCCCACGTGTCTTCCGCCAGCCCAAGCGTGGCAAACGAGCCGTAAAGTTTCGCCAGGTAAACCGAGTAAAAGTAGGGATGCGAAATTGGCATGGCCGGTCGCTCCGGATTGATGTGGATCGGCGAGATATAAAAATGCACGTGTGGTTCGGAGACTTTTAACAGCACCTGGCATAAACCGTGAATGGCGGTTAGACCGTTTTTAAATGTCAGTGGAATCCAGGGCGACAATTTGCCGTGTTCGAGGGTGTAAGTGTTGCGGCCAACTCGAAGCCGCGCCCCATCTTCATTCATCTTTAGCTGAAAACAAACCGTCAACGATGGCGAGTCTTTCCTGAACCGATTGTCCGGGCCGATAAACTCGCCGGTGTAGCCATCCCTGGTTTTCTTTAATAAAAAGCTGTCCCGCTGGTTTTTACCGCGAGTCTGTTTTTATCGGTCGTGTAAAAAGTGA
>CAYSNA010000101.1:0-7107 GCA_964432185.1 uncultured Cytophagia bacterium | reverse complement strand
TGAACGTTCCCTGCGTGCCGAGCAGGTCCGGCGTGCACATGGCCGACAGCAGGTGGCCGTTAAACTTTTCCGGCGGGAAGGTGATGGGCACACGAATGATCTGACTAAAGACGCCGTGTTTGCCGAGGATGCTCCAGAACGATTGGCTTTTGCGCAAAAAATCAACTTTTGAGCGGCCGAGCGGCACTTGAAAATTGCCAATACGTATTATTTGAGTCGTCGATCGGATACGCGAAGAGGAGAGCTCGGGCAAATACGTATCGGGATTGCGATGCAGAAAATCAAAAATTCGATGCTTGGCCGGATTCACTCCGGTGGCAAAGCTGGACCACGCGACCGGTGAGAGCGGCGGGCATGTTGTCCGAAGCTGATGAAAAGAGCCTTTTTCCTTCAACATGGAAAAATACGGTAAAAGCCCCTGCTGCATAAACTGTTCGCATAGCTCAGGATCAAGACCGTCAAAGCCAAGAATGACGACGCGTTTGACTTTTGCCCTGGCGTAACCCTTGCCGCTGTGCAGGAATGCCAACAGCAAACGAACCGGCAAAAAAAGCAGAGAAAAAAGTGCGATGAGAAAGGAGAGAAACAGCGTGAACAGTGACGACAGCATGGCAAAACCGGCGCCGGGGCCAATATAAGCAAAAACCGGAGTCGTCCAGGCCACCAGCAAAAAACAGATAACAAGAGGAAAACTCGAATATCGTGACTGCGGTTTTTTTAACGTTCGCGTGTTCATGGCTCCCATATCGGTGTGGCTGAGAAGAACCAAATAAACCAATTTTTTGACCAATTACTCATGATGCGAAAAAATAAGAAAAATGACCGGCGATTCCAAAGCATTCCGGTTTAAGGAAAATCAGTGGCCGTATCGGACTGACCGATAACAGGCAACGGAAATGTTTTCGAATTGGGCGCCAGCCGTGCCCGCCGTTCATTCAGCGTGTCCAACGCGACATTAATGAAATGTTGCGGCCGATACGGAATCTCGTCTGTGATCAGCTCGGGAATCGAAAAGGCTTTGAATATCGTTTGATAATCATCCGGTTTTTTCAGCGGCAGAAGAAAAGGTTTGTGAACCTGTCCGCTACTGTCGACATAACTGAAATAGAGGCGGGTGAACAGGCCGTTGTCGCGTTTGCTGGTGAAAACAATCCAGCGACCGTTACTCGACCAACTGTGATAGCCTTCCGGACGATCGCTGTTGGCTTTGATGCGCTGAAAAGTTTTGTTTTGTAAATCCATGAGATACAAATCAGCGCTGTTATGAAAAATCGGAAAATTGCCATAGTCGGCCATACAAAAAAGCAAAAATCGTCCGTCAGGTGAGATGCGCGGCTGCGAACAGCTCTGTTTGGTTTGTTCGGCCGAGATCAGAGTTTCCGGCTCACCCCACTCTTCGGTGTCGGGATCATAGCCAATTCGCACGAGATCATATTTGATGCTGCGGTACTCTTGACTCACATCAAAATCGGGACCGAGCTGCGGCGTTCGGCAAAAATACAAATATCGGCCATCCGGCGACCAATTGGGAAAGGTCTCCATAAAGTCGGGCCCGGCAATTTTCGGCTCAACGACGACGGTTTGCGATTCCGTTTGATAGATGATAATGTCCGAGGTTAAATCGATGACATCACGGGGTGAGCCGGTCGCATGAAAAAACTGATGCACCCTGTTGACGGAAAACGCAATCGATATTCCACTCGGATGCCATGATGGATATGCGCCGGGTGACGTATTGAATTCGGTTCTTGTGTCCACCTTGGTGAGTTTCCCGCCCTGCGCCAGAATGGTCCCTGCCGCTGTGCCCCAGCGGATATGGAACAGCATGTCCGCCGGATCATTCTGATTAAAATTATGACAATTGACGCAGGCGGCAATCGTCTTGGTGGTCATCACCACCTCTTCATTAAAACTCTGCAAATCGCGCTGGCGAATCTGAATTTCCTTCTGCACCGTATAATTCGGCCGTAAAAAACGATAGACGAGATAACGGTCGATCGGCGCGTGCGCGATGGTGTTGCTGAATCGTTTGTATTTGAACCATTGACCGTCTTGCACGAAAATATCGAAATACAATCTTCCGCCTTTGTTGGCATCGAGTAACTCGGACCATTCGTCCACCGGAATGGTGATCTGCGGCGATGCGCTCTCTAAACGGAGGATGCGGCTCGAATCCGCATAGATGTGAACGAGAAACCGGTCGCCTTTTTCCTGAATGGTAAAGTTCATCGGCGATATGTTTGGCGGAATGGTCAGATCTGTATAATCCGGTTCGATGTTCGCTGTTGTGGATTTTTCGGCATATTCACTGATATTAGAATGCGGTGAACAGGATAGAACGAGAAAACCGCTACTCAGCAGACAGAGGGCTCGAATAAAATATAAAAAATAAAATGTTCTCATACGCCAACGTGGTTAAATGTGGTGAATTTGTCACGATGCCTGTTTTCTCATGGACGGATTATTATACAGACTATAATACCAATAGGTGTCTCCGTACTTTTGTCTCAATTCGGTTTGAGCCGAGTTGGCATCGTTGTGGTGGAGCTGTAAAATGCTCATAAAGTTGTTGAATTGCGCGATGGTATTGGGCTCGATGTTTTTTTTTAAGGTATCGAGCTCGCGCCATTGGGTGGTTTGCAGATAGACCAGCACGGCCTCCTGATAATGCCGCGGCAGAACTGACGTCATCACATCCGGCATGGTAAATAAATGCTCAATAAATTCACCCAGCCGAAATGTCACCAAATAATCGGCCATCAAAAATTCAAACGCCGCGCGATTTTTCTGATTTTGTAGCAGGAGAGTTACCATATCGCGTTCCGGGTACGCGGGCGTGACGATAAAGTCTTGTTTGGCATTCAAACTTTTTAGGTAGACAAATCGCGAATCCTGGTCGACCAGACGAGGATGCTCGATGAATTTTTTAAACTCGATGGCCCAGGCGCGATATAAAATGGATTGTTCCAACGCCTGCACACACATGCTCGCCAGCGCGATGTTGCCTTTTAACAGGGCGGTGACGGCCATGCGCTGCAGATGCCACGGACTGTAGAAAAAATTCGAATGATCCTCCTGCGCCCAATGCTCCGCTTCGTTTACAAATCCCATGTCCAGATAAAGATCGCTCACCTGAATGGAAAAGAACTTGCGCGCGGCCTCCGGCAAAAAAAGTCCGCTCCATCCCCACTCCTGCTGATAGGCAAACATCTCGGTGGACAGGCGCCCCACATGAAAAAGCGCCCGATTGGTTTGAAAGGCGACCAATAGATCGTCCGAGGGATGCTTCCGGACAAATGCGAGCAATTCATGCCATTTGCCTGCCCGTGCCAGCGCATCAACTTTGAGGGTTCGGTGCATGGATGAATCAAAAGAAATTATCGGAATAAGCACGGTAGACAATAATAAAAAAGTGCCGGCAGCCCATCGTCGGTATCGCCAGGTCCTGAATGTATTCAGCCAATCGCATATGCCGAATCGGGCGCACAACAGCAACAACGGAAAATAGATATATAAAAGGTATGGCGCCAAAGCGGGGCGATACTCATAAATCGGCACGAGCACATAGAAAAAAGCGCTTTTGCCGGTCAGAACAAATAGACTCTGCGCCAGAATTGGCAGCGCCAGCGTCACAAGCAGATAAATGAAAGCAAGCGCGCTGCGTTTTAGGACGAGCCACTCGTGGAGAATGGCCATCGCCGAAAAGAGCAAAAAGAAGCCGGCCCCGATGTAGTAGAGGATCAGCATTAGACCAAGAAAAAATAAAAAACGAATCGTTGCCGACAAACGGTGGCTTTTCATATAAAGGAGAATGAACAATTGGCTCGTTAACCAGGCCAGAGTATAGGTGAGCCGGTGTTCGTAGTGGCTGAACAACATCAGCACAAGCAGAGATGGAATATACGTTGCGAGAGAATATTGCCATCCGGGCGCCAGTTGCTTGATGAGCGCAAAGGATAACCATAGCGTAAGTCCACAACAGACGGTGAGAATCCCCGCACCCAAAGCAGGATAATAATAAAATTGCGAGAAAAGATGAGAGAGATAGTCGAGCGGACCGCCGGGAAATGTGAGGAACGTCTTGAAAAATGTCGAACTCGATAAAAACGGTGGAACCTGACATTGATAGATCAGCGCGGGATTTATGAGCCAATAGAGATAGCCGTACACATATCCTAAAAAAAGGATGGGCGTAACCCACCGCACGACCATGGATATCGGGCTGAATGATGTGGTGTTTTTGATAATGGACACCGTTTTCCCGCAAAAGGTATTCTTTTGAAGAAAAACGTTTCAGTTGTTTCATTGTTCTGCTTTTGTCCCGCGGGTAATGTTAACAATTGTCATGGGACGGGCAGGTTTCAACCGCGGTGATAAGGTCATTCACTTATTTGACGTATCCGAGGGTTTTGAGCAATTTCAGTGTTTCCGCATCGTATCGCGAATCATTCTCTTGGTCCGGATGAGCTCGCGCGACAACCGGTGTGCTCTTGAGCATCTCGTCCAGCTTTTTTCGCAATTTCTGGGTGATGTGCGGATGCGCCGCGGCGATATTATCCAGTTCTTCCGGATCATCCTGCAGATCATACAACTCGACGACGTTTGGCCGGAGAATGAGCTTGTATCTATTGTCTGTTATAGCGCGAACATTGGTGTATTCCGCGATGGAATAGTCGTTCTCGCTGCTGTCCCGGATGGCGAAAATAAATGGCAGCAGGCTTTCGCCGTTCAACTTGACATCCGTGTTGAGGCCGAGCAAATCGACAAATGTCGGGAAAAAATCAACCGATTGAGTGTTCACCTCAACCACCTGCTTTTTGACGATGGGCCGCAGCCGCTCGGGGAAGAGTATCATCAACGGCACTTTGGTCTCGGTATTGTAGAGCCGTTTGTTGCCGTGGTCATAAAGGTCATGTTCGCCAATCGATTCGCCATGATCGGATGTGATGATAAAGAGCGTATTTTCAAACATCCCTTGTTCATTCAACCAGGTGAAGAGGTGACGCAACTGCTCGTCCAGATAACGTAAATTCTCTTCGTAACAAAAAGTTAAAAACTCATCTTTGACTCTTTTGTCAGCGACGCTGTCGATCTGTTGCCACATCAACATAATTTGCCGAAAAATCAGCGTGTCGCTCGGCGCAATATGATCAAAATGCAGTTTGGCGTGAATGTCCGGAAACGTGCTTTTCAACCGTTCAATGACCGGGCTGATGTGTTCCGCGGTCGGCGCCAGGTAGGGCGCGTGCGGATCAAGATAGTTGACGAACAGATAGAGCGGATCGGAGGCCGGATGTCGGCGGATGGCGGTTTTGACAAATTCGTTGACTATTTCGGCCGGTTCATAATTAAAGTAGCGGTACTCCCGATGCCCCAATGGTTTTTTGTCGATCGACCCGGTTTTGTTGAGCACCGTTTTCGTGTAAAATGTCAGATAATTTTTTATGATATCAAATTTATCGGACAGGCCGTAATCCGTCATCAATTCAATATCACGTACATGATTGTTCTCTTTCCACGTCTCGTAAAAATCTTGCACACCTTTGTTGAATCCGTTGACAATGCAAAATCGGCCGTTGGCAGACACGACGACCGTTCGATAACCGTGCGAACGCAACACCTCCATGTGAGTTGTTTCGGGAAACGGCCCGTGTTCCAATCCGACGTTTGACGGGTGTTTGCCGTAATAGATGGCATTGTGTGAAGTCACCGTATTGTCCGACGAGGAATAGCTGTTGGGAAAATAGACCGCGTTTTCTTTTAGACTGTATAGAAACGGCATGGTTTTATCATTAAAGGATTTATCCCTCAGCGTGTCAAGAATGATATGCACAATATTCACATGTCTGTTTTGGCTGACGCTGAAAAAGTAAATGGTGCCGGCAATATTTGCTATAAAGATGAGGAGCAGTAGAAGTTCAGCCCAGCGATAAATACCGAGGGTGAACAGCCGTCTCATCAGCAACAGCAAAACGAACAGCGCACCCACAATTGTGATGACCAGCGAGATCGTGGTGATAACACCGGTAAAACGATGCAGCAAAAAGACCACGGCGGGCAGCACGACCGTAATTATGAGGAAAAGCAAAAACGCGACAAGAAAACCGCCGTAGCGTGAAACTCGAAAGCGGACAAAGAAAACCGCAATGAGCAGCGCCATGAGCACTTTGATCATCACATTCAAGGTGCGAAAGTCGACGACAGACTTGAGTAGAGGCGAGATCGTTTCACTGAGAAAATAAAAATAATAGGACAGGGTGGCGGGCCCGGCATCATATTGTAAAAATAAAATTGCAATGAGCGCCGCAGGAATGCCCAGATCGTACAGCGTGAGCGTTATGTGACGCCATTTTTCCGGCAGGCTGATGTTCGTATCGTGCTTCTGATCCGAGAACATCAAAATCATGCGATGGATAAGGCGTGTGAGCACAACAAAGAGGAGAAACAGGGCAGCATACTGCAGGCTTTTAAGCGCATACAAAAAAAATATCGGCAAAAAATGCGTGAGCAGCAGATTGGGCAACACGTCATTATTCAAAATGTTAAAGAGCACGTTGTTCCAGATTTCGAATAGACCGATGAGCAAAAATGACAACATCAGCACAGTGCTGTAGGGGAGTGAGGATTTAAATGATAATTGGTTTTTTAGGCTGTACATGATTTTCCTGAAAAAAAGTTCGCAGATAGTAACAGTTATCGTTTGGGCTTTATGCCATTGGTATTGTACTACTGGTCCCGTAAACGCTGCAACCAGATTTTCGCCTGTTCCAGGTCCGGTTGAATGTCCAGACTTGTGCGGAAATATTCTTCGGCCTTTTGCTTATCGTTCAAGGTCTGGTAGATGATGCCGAGATCGACATACGCTCGCGCAAACTGCGGATGCTGTTCGATCACTTTTTTCAATTCGGCAATGCTGCGGTTCAGTTTGTTTTCCGTCGCGTACAACAGCGCCAGATAATAACGCGAAATGGCCAGCTCCGGATCATAGGCCAGGGCGGTTTGAAATGCGTTAAACGCTTTGTCATATTCTTGCAAATCAAAATAAATTCGGCCCATTTTTTCATGGTATGGTCCGTAATTCGGATAGAACGCCAGGACCTGTTGCAT
>CAYSNA010000100.1:0-14138 GCA_964432185.1 uncultured Cytophagia bacterium | reverse complement strand
GCTGGAAAATTTTGAACCGGAATTGATCGACCGGTTGTATTCGGATAATGAAATCCCCGTGGGTGAGGCGGACGTGCCATCGCCGACGCCGAACGAATATTTTATTTTGCGCAACGGCAACAAATCCGCATTAGCATTTTATAATCCAACTACCAAAATGCTGCAGCATGTGGAAAAGGGATTAGCGTATGGCATCAAACCGCGCAACGCCGAGCAGACGTTTGCGCTGCACGCCCTGATGAATACGGACGTGCCGCTGGTGACGCTGAGCGGCAAAGCCGGAACCGGTAAAACCTTGATGGCGCTGGCGGCGGCGCTGGAGCGACGCAAAGTCTACAAACAAATTTATCTGGCGCGGCCGATTGTCGCCTTGTCCAACAAAGATTTGGGGTATCTGCCCGGCGACGTGGAGGCGAAAATCGATCCCTACATGCAGCCGCTGTTTGATAATCTGGGCGTCATCAAAAATCAGTTCAAGGAATCGGATGCCAATTACAAGCGCATTCAGGAAATGCTCGACAACGACAAGCTGGTTATCTCGCCGCTGGCGTATATTCGCGGACGCAGTTTGAATAACATCTATTTTATTGTCGACGAGGCGCAGAACTTGACGCCGCATGAAGTCAAGACGATTATCACGCGTGCGGGTGAGGGGACCAAAGTTGTGTTCACCGGCGATCCCTACCAGATCGACACGCCGTATCTTGATTCGCGGTCCACAGGGTTGTCGTATTTGATTGATCGCATGAAAGGTCAGCCGTTATACGGCCATGTGACCATGCAAAAAGGCGAGCGTTCGGAATTGGCAGAACTGGCGAGCGACTTGCTATAAAAATGGAACGAGGAGAAAGGCAGAGCGACAGCGCCTCTCTCCCCATTCCGACTCATTTCAAATATAAAATTTTTCGCAGAACCTGGTGTTGCCCGGCCTGCATGCGGACAAAGTAGGTTCCGGTCACGACCTCCGCATCCTGATCATTTTTCCCATCCCAGACGAGTTTATGAACGCCGGCTTTGTACGGCTGCGCGGTAACGGTGCGTACCGGCTGCCCAAGAATGTTTATCACGTCCATGGTTACGTCCTGGTCTTCGGGCAATTGAAACTCGATCGTCGTGCGGCTGTTGAACGGATTTGGATAATTGCTCATCGCGTACACCGTCGGCACCTGCACATCCGTTTCAATTGTATTATCTATAGAGGATGACACCGCGATTTGCGTATTGCCCGGGGTGCGAAAATCAATATTTTCCACCCTAAAATTTAACACAGCCGGATTTTTCGCCTTGAAATCCAGCGTCATCAGCGCGCCGGAACCATTTATCGCAGCGGGTTGCCCGACGGCTGTTAGTCGTGAAAAGGTAATATCGAGTGTTCCGAGGCGCTCTTCTTCGACGAGAAAGGCGATATCGCTGTCATCCGGCGTGAGCAAAACGCCTGCCTTGGCGGATTCAAAATCAAAATCCCCGGCATTGTAGTGAATGGTCACATGGCCCATGCCGAGATTCGCGACGTTATCAAGTTGAACGACATAACGCGTTAGCTGCTCGTCCGCATGTGTCGTTCTTTCAAGACTCAAGGTTGATGACACTTTGCCAAGTCCAGTCTCCGCATAAAGCGCCGAATGATACCAGTTCCACATGCGCGTGAACACAAACAGATCTTCGTAATTTACTTTGGTATCCGGCAACGGCGTTAAGAGCGGCACGCCGCCATCGGCCGGACCAACATCACCTGCGGGCGAATTGCCGGGTTTCCAATAGGTGGCGAGAAAAGCAAAGTCGCGCGTATCAATATCAAAATCGTCATCAAAATCACAGAGCAAATCCGAGTCCGTGCCATTGCGGAAGGAGCGAACGACCGCGCCGCTGGTGGTGAGACTGAGCGCTGAGTTGTCCGGATGGCGCACATCTAAATTCTGAAAACTGATTTGACAATCCGACTCATCCACGAGAACGCGAAAAGCGAGGGTGGCGAGCAAGCCGCTGCCGGAGACGCCGGGACTACCGCCGCTCGCCAGGCGGCTGGCCGAGATTTCAATAATGCCGGTTGAATTTTTGATCTCGCGAACGTAGGCGCCCGTACCGCCATTGCCATCGAAAAAATCACCTTCGAACACATTCAGCGCTTCGAGCTTGGTGTTGTCAAACGCGATTTCAAAATAGGCCATGCCAAGATCAGAAACCGATTCGACGCGAACCTGCAGCTCAAAGGTATTGTCCTTGCGGCCGAGGATGGTTGGCGGCGTCATCACCAGTTGCGAACCACTGATGAAATAGTCGCCGTCATCAAAACCACCGCCACCGTTTTTTTGCACTTCAATGCCGACATTTCGCCATGTATTATCAGCAATATTGTTTGGCGTGACATAAGTGATGACATATTGTTTGGTCAAGGCATCGCCCAGGCGGGTGATGATGTCGCTGAAATCGCCGAAAATCAGATAGTATTGGCCGCCGGTATTATCAGCCAGTGTTTTATGCTGATTGAGTTGGGGACCAACGACATTCAAGGTGATCATGTCATCATTTAACACCTCGATGATGCTATCCGTCGTTTGATCTGTCGTGCCGTCGCCGGATTCACCGGCTTCATGATAATCCGCATCCGTGATAAGAATAGCAATGCGCTGCGAGTTGCTTCTAAAACTCAAACGCGTGGCCGACTCGATTCCTTCAAGCGCATTTTCATTTGTATCGCCGCCGCCCGTGGCAACAAGACCGCTAATCCAGGTTTTGAATTCGTTGGCGTCGGCTGTAAAATCGTGTATGGCTTCCACGTTATCGGAAAAGGTCACGAGTCCGAGCCGATAATCGATGCCGCGAGCGGCCAGCGAATCGGCAAAAGCTAGAGACCGTTCTTTGAGCGTCTCAATTTCGTCGCTCATGCTGCCGGTGATATCGAACACAAAAACAATGTCCGCGCTTGCCTCGGCCGCCACGCTGAGAGGATTGACGCTGAGCGACAAAACGTCGTCACCATCTTCGGTCACTACAAAATTATCGATTATAAGATTTTCCGTCGGCATGTTCAGTACCGCATCGGTCACGGTGGTGAAACATCGCACCAGCGGAAAATTTGAAATGTCGATGCCGGTTATATTGATCCGATAGTCGGAGCGCTCTGACGTATTTTCAGTAACGGTGATAAAATTTTCTTTTCGTTCGGTGTATTCGGTCGTGCCGTCGGAGACGGTGAGCGAGACGGTGTACTGCCCCGGTTCCGAATACGTATGGGATGGATTTTGCGTCGTCGCGTCAACTGTGCCGTCATCATCAAAATCCCATGCCCAGGAGGTAATTCCCGGAATGGATGACTGATCGGTTTTTGCCGCGAGTTTCATCATGCCGTGGACGCCGCCGAGTCGCGGGCGTTCAGTGACAATCGAGTTGATGACGGTGACCTGCTGGGTGGCGCCGTCAATATCGCAAAGGTACCAGTACACGCCATTGCCGCTGTTGGGCACGCTGATCGATTGCAGCAAACCGGATTTTCCATAAATCTGTACGACGGCCTTGCAATCGGCTAAAGGAGCATCGTTACGATAATTATGCACGTAACAGATATAGCGGCCATCAACAAACTGGGCGATGGTCACGGTTTCCGGGCCATAGCCGTTGGTGTCGTCGGTATCCAAAATGGCGTAAGGATGTTCATCGATCGCCCCCTGGTTGCTGTAATATATTTCATACGGACTGCCGCCGGCCTCGCCGGGAACATCCAGATGCAAATCCAGATCAATTGGCTGCTCGCCCCAATTCAGGACAATTCGAAGTTCACTATCCGTGAAGTTGGGGGAAAGTGAAACATCGCGAACCGTGGTGCCGCCGGGCTCAAGAGTGACCAGCGTTTCGGAGGTGCTGTACCCGTCCGCCGAGGCGGTGAGCCGCAATGTGGAGCCGTCGGATAGATCGTTAAACTGAACCAGAAGCGGCGCAGTGCCGTTGCGCGGTGTCGCGTCAAAATCAGCTTTGATCAAATTGGTCGGAATCTCTTCAATAGTGTAGGCGCCATCGGCATCGGTTGTTGTGGTGATGCCGGCGATGGACACAGTCGCGCCGGGAATGCCGGCGCCGGTGGTGGCGTCGGTGATGTGTCCCGTCAACGTGCCGGTGGAAGGCGGCGGTGCTTGCACATTCAAGGTGACGCGCGATGCGCCGTAGCCTGTTGCTGTCGCTTCAATGACGGAAAAACATCCGGGTTCGGCGTCTTCAGGAACAATGACTTCGAACTCTGCAAACGTTTGATTTTGTGCGATGATCATCGAAAAAGGACTGATGAAACATGATAACGCGGATGAACTCAAATTTACCGTAAGCCCCGTTTCTGTCGGCTCGCTTAACGTCACGCTAAGAATAATGCTGCCGCCGGGCGCGATGGAGGTTTGACGCGCCGCGAGCACGAGCCGTTTTTGCGGTACGCTGGAGAGTTGAATTTCCGCGGTATAATCGGGATAATTTGTTTTATAATAAAAGGTGAGACTGTCGCCGATCAGATCGGACCAGTCGCCTGTCCAGCTCAACGGCGCAACGGCGTAATGATAATCACCGGTCCCCCAATCGCTGATCTGCAAAAAACCGCCAGTCACACCACCCGCGGCAATCCATTCCATGGTGCCGTCGCCGGCGGCGTTCCATCCGGCATTGTCGGAATCAAAATTACTGTTGAAGCGGCTGCCGATATGAATTTCATCGACGCCGCCAACATCTTTGCTGTTGCTCATTTCAGTACCGATGCGAAAGAGCTTGACATTGGCCATAACGCCGCTAAAGGTGGCGGGATCAGTGGAAAATGTTTCAGCCGTGAGCGGGATGGAAAATCGGTGCCAGGTATTCGCCTCTAAAGACGAACCACCGTACTTGGCAATCAGTGTTTCTTCAACCTGAGCCAAACCGAGTATCGGCAAAAGAAAAAGTAAAAAAATCACGTATAATTTTGACGTGTACATGTCTATCTCCAACTCGTACGAGTATGCTGCCAATTCAATTATTCGCTTTCCGATTCGATGGACAGACGGCTTCCCAAACCAACCGAGTACATCAAATTGGCATTCTTATCAAAAAGGCCCCAATCGGAATTTTCCTTATTGTCAACCCGAATCGCGATTTCAGTGGTGTCGGTGTCGAGCGCTTCGAACACAATTTTGCCGATATTGCCGCTGCCCGATACACCGGATGACGCCGGAAAAATACCCAGAACCGCATTGACCGTTCCGGCTGTATTATCTTTGGTAAATTGAAGCTGCATGACAGAGCCGGCATTGCTTTTGAGGAAACTGTCCTCGCGTTCCAGTTCAACCACTTTGAGTTTCGTCGGATCGAATTGGACCTGAGCACCGAACGTGGCCATCTCAACAACATTGCGGGCCGCAAGGTGTATGGTCAGCCGGTCGCCTTTTTTCAGGGAGCCGTCCGGCGGGGACAGAATAATGGTCGGCACCAAAAAGTCCAGTTTGATTTGAACGGGAGCGGTTTGCCCTTTTTCGGCGGTAAAATCGTTAGCGCCAAACAGCACGGCCGTGCTGTCCTGGTAGCCGGTAACCTGCATGCGCAGTTTTTTACCGGTTGGCACGTCAATTTGGGCGTGCGCTTTGGTGCCGTCAATCACCAGGTTTTTTTTGATTTTTTTGAGGCCATCCCCGGTGACTTCCAGCAGCAGGCTGTCGAGCGAGGCGGCTGAATATCCCCGCTGGTTCATTTTAATGGATGCCGCAACCGATGCCTGTTCAACAGGCTGCGGCGAGAATGGGGACTCTGTAGCACAGCCGAATATCAACAAAAGAATGAAAGCAAAAACAATGTAGATATATTTTGTGGACATGTTGTTCTCCTGAAACGAGTCGCGGTGACTCTCTTTATTCCCATTCAACAAGTACATTGACCGGTGTTGTGGCGTTGTCCTCACCACCGTCAGCGGTCAAAATATAAGCGCCGCCGGCCACGGCCACCATGCTGGCCCAAAAAAGCGGTTTCTTGTAGATCGGTTCACCCTTGACCGGGGCGCCGCCGTACATGGCCATAAACATATCGATCTCTTCATTGGTCAGCAGGCGCATGGTCACCGGATCGGTGTGGGTCACGTTGCCGTAAATATCGGTGACTTCGATGGTATAAACGAGTTCGGATCGACTGGTGACGGAGGATGGCAAGGTAACCGCATAGGCGTAGCCGTTGCTAATTGTTTTTACATCGCTTTTATAGACATACCCTTTGGCGCCCGAGGCTGCCACGCCGCGATAATAGTCATTTTTTTCGCCGGCGACCTGCATCGTCTCGCCCGGCTTTAAGGTGCCCTTTATGCTCTTGTTCACCGCTGGACCGGTGCGCACGGGTACCTCTTTTTTCGCCTTGACGATGACCGGTACTTTGCCGGCTTGTTGCACTCGCGGCATGACGCCGCGCAGCGGATCGTCACCGTTAGCAACGACCAGTGTCACCTTTTTCACCTGCACCTCTTCGGGGATATGGGTGCGCACCGTCACCTGTTGACCGAAACGTCCAACGCGGGACGGAAAAGTGGCAATGGTAAACTTGGATTCCAAAGTTGCTGCCAGAAGATCGGAAAAAAGCGGAAAAGCGGCGAGATAAATAATCAGCAGCGATGAGATAAACTTTAAAATCGTATCATGTTTATAAAGTTGTATCATCGTATAACGTTCTCCAGTGGATGCTCTCTGTTAAAAAATGCCCTGACGTTCGCTCTAAGAATCATAATTTAAATGATTTAGTCTCGTAGGGTATGTGATCGTCTCTAGATGTAAAACAATATTCGTTCCAAAAAATCGCTCAGGCAAATCCAAATACGCGGCATGGAGAGCCGTTGCCGTTGTGGATGGCCAGGGCGCCGATAACAATCGTCAACCGTGGCCTCACAACTGTTGACAGGTTAAGATTCTCCAGGTGATAAACGTCGTTGCGGGCGAGGAGAATATTGGCGGCAAAATCAGTTGACAATCCGCCGTCGATGCCGGCCGTATCGATGCCCAAGCCGATGATCCGGCGTTCCTGCAGGAGAAAAGTCGCGGCATCCGTTGAGATGCCCGGAAAATGCATACCGGCCTCGTCTCTGCCCCAATAGGTGTCTGTGTTCCAAAAAGAGCTCCAGCCGGAGTTGACGAGCACAACCGTATTTTGCTCAATTCGGCCATGGGCTTGCTCCCACAGGATGATATCGTCTGCCACGAGCAGATAGTCACGATTCGCTGCCGCCTGCTGTTCTATGCCAATGATGATTGCGGGGGCGACGAGCTGTTGCGGGAGAATGTCGTCAATTGACCGACCGCTGTGGTGAAAATGCGCAGGCGCGCCGATGTGCGTGCCGCTGTGCTCACCAATGGTCAGGCGGTTGAGCGCATAACCATCAGACGCCACAGTCGTATGCGGGGTGATTTTTGTCAACGGATCGCCGGGCCAGTGCGGCATCGCTTCCTTGATGGGGTGTGAGAGATCAACAATCTCGGAAAATTGAATAGTCATAATCTTTTCTTAAATATATCTGTGTATTCAATGGAATATTTCGTAATTTTGCCGTCCATCAAAGTCAAGTGAAATCAATAGCTTGTTATGAATAAAGAACCTGAAAAAACCATGGATGCGCCGCTGGACTGGCATGCCAATCCCGAAATGACAACCGTGTTGCCGTCGCCAAGCGATGAACCGGAACTGACGCGCATTCCACTCAGCCGGGCCATCTTTAAGCTGGCATGGCCGGCGATTGGCTCGATGGTCTTCATCATGATTTTCGGTCTTGTCGATGCCTGGTGGGTAGGCAAACTTGGTGCCGAAGAACTTGCCGGCGTCAGCGCGGCGGCGTTCATCATGTGGGCCCTGCAGGCCATTGCTGTGCTCGTCGAAACGGGCGTCAATGCCATGGTGTCGCGCTATTATGGCGCGAAAAATAAACGAATGGCGGGCCTGGTTGTCGGACAAGCCGTCTTTCTCGCCAGTTTTATCGCCCTGCTCAATACCGGTATCGGTTTGCTCATTCAACGAAAAACATTCGAGGCGATGGGACTGACCGGCGTCGTCCTGCAATCGGCCCTGGATTATATGACGGTGATCCTCTACGGCCTCATTTCCATTTTTCTCGGCTTTGCGCTTGATGCGGCATTCCGTGGCACCGGCGACACCAAAACGCCGTTCCTGGTCATTAGCATCGGCTTGACGCTGAACATGATTCTCGATCCGCTTTTGATCTTCGGCATCGGCCCGTTCCCTGAAATGGGGCCCGGCGGCGCGGCGCTCGCCACCATCCTTGCGCATGTTATGATCGTGGTCGCGTTTGTATTCATCCTCTTGCGTCGGGACGTGACCATCATTATCAAAGAAAACCAATCGCCTTTGTTCAATCTAGACATTATGTGGCGCATCGCTAAAATTGGTGCGCCCATCGCCACCAGCGGTTTTCTGTTCAGCACCAGTTATATGGTGCTGACGCGCTTTATCACCGAATTTGGCCACGGGGCACTGGCCGCTCTCGGCCTGGGACACCGAATTGAAAGTTTGTCATATAATGTTGCTGTAGGCTTTTCCTTTGCCGCATCCGTGCTGGTGGGACAGAATCTCGGCGCTAACAAACCGGAACGCGCTGAAAAAGCAACATGGTTGACCATCGCCTATATCTCGACTTTTATGGTTCTCGTCAGTTTAATCTTTTTCTTTTTCGGCGCGTACATCATCCGTTTTTTTATTGATGATCCGGAGGTCATTCGCGAAGGGGCTCAATATTTAAAAATTATTGCGCTTTTTGAAGTGTTTCTCGGTTTTGAAATCGTGCTCGAAGGCGCCTTTGGCGGCGCCGGCAACTCGCTGCCGCCCATGCTCATCTCCGTACCGCTAACCTGGCTGCGCATTCCATTGGCGCTGCTCCTCGCTCAAACCTTTGGCATGGGCAGTCTCGGCATCTGGCTTGCGATTTCTGTCACAACCGCCTTGAAGGGCATTGTTATGGCCTTGTGGTTTAAGCGGGGGACATGGAAGGAACAAAAAGTTTAGGAGCTATTAGCTGTAAGCTTTAAGCTGTTAGCCACAAGCAGGTAACTTGTATTTTCAAATTTTGAATTTTACCCTTATAGCCTAAAGCCTATAGCTCAAATTTTGTTTTTTTATTTTCGCCAATCCGTAATAAAAAACCACCGCCAACACACATCCAATAAAATAATACACCATATCCATCCACACAAACGACGTACCGACAAGGGTGCGGCCAAGAAAGGATTGTCGCAGCCAGGTGAGGATTGGGCTGTTGAGTAATTGGGTGAATTCTATTGCGCTGCAAAAGAGGAAAACGGCGAGGCCCATTTTCAACGGGGAAACGCGCGGAAAAAGCAAGACGCCAAGAAAGAACCAGAACATGGGATAAAAAAATATCACCCGCATAGAGGATCACCCAGAGGCGACCGGGCCCGTGATAAAACTTGGTGAAAAGGCCGATGGGGATGAGAAGGAACAGTGTGACCAAGATGGCGATATTGCCCGGGCGCCGTTTTGAGTTCATGATCTGATTATCGTTTAAAGGTCAATCCGTGTTGTCGAAGAATTTTCACCAAAACGCCGGCCATTTTGCCGACCATGTCCTGGCATTTATGATAGTTAGTCTGCGGATCAAACTTGTCCAAAAGCGCGCCGCACTGTGTTGTGCCATACTGTTTTTTAAACTGCTGCTGAAATTCTCGGGCGATGGCTTTGGCTTGATCGACATTTTCCAGCGGGCTGACGCGGCCAAGCAAATAGCCGATGGCCATGATGCCGCCGTTCAACGCACCGCAGGCGCTTTCATACGAACCGCCAATGCCGCCGCCAAAGGCCGAAGCCACGCGCGTAATGTCCTGCGAGCCCTCTTCCGCAAATCCTTCTAAAACCGCCTGCAAGACGGATTCGGCACAGTTAAATCCCGATGCAAAAAAGGCTTCAGCATTTTTTTCAATATCTGTTCGTTTCATTCCAAATCCGATTGTCTCGTTCTATACTTTTAAATTCGTCTTTTGCGTAGGCTGCCGAATACAAATGATCGATGCCTGTGGGGGAAAAACAAAAGACCGGACCGTCTAGTCCGGTCTTTTACAAAATGGGTCACGGCGGAAGGGATGGTTTGGGAAAGCATTAAAGTCTGTTTGGCAAATCAAGAGCTCATTTCCGTCGTCGCCAGGTCGTGAAACATATAGGCCACAGGAAAAGGGATGTGATTAAAGCGCGCTCGTTGTTTGAAGCGAAATCCCAAACGCCGGTACCACTCGACCAATTCATCATGGTCCGCAATGACATCCGCCTCCACACGTTTTGCCATGCGTTCCTTGGCTTGCTTGAAGCAATACTCCACCAATGTGTGTCCATAGCCTCTGTCCCGGTATTCCGGCAGCACGGCTAGGCGTTCCATAAAATAGACCTCCCGGTTGGCCTTGCCCAGCGCTACACATCCGATGACATTCGAATCTTCAGTCAGAATAAAATACTCGGTGCCTTTTTTCAGCGTCTCTTTGATCCATTCGGTTGTGCAGTTTGAAGGATGAGTTGGACAGTTTTCTTTGGTGATGTTGAATTGATCGGCGACATCCTTGAAGGAATTGCGGATTAAATCGGTAAGAAGCGAGATATCCCCCTCTGTTGCCCTGCGAATTTGCCCTGCCATGATATCTTTCCTTTCGATTTACGTCGATGGCTTGACCGCCTTGAGCGTGAAAATAAGAGGTAATGTTTTATCCAACGGTGCCGGCAGTCGCCACCAACCCGTTCCATCTTTTTCCATCGTCGTAAACCCCCGATAAAACAATTTATGAAATTCGTTTAAAAAGGCAAGAGATAAATTACTTTTTAACAAAGAATTAATAATGTCGCTCAAGGTCCACATCCAGTCATAACACGGTTTGGTGTTGATGAAATTTGGATCGGCATAATCCGGCCATTCGTCATCGTAATAGGTCGGACCGTCCGCAAAATAGGGATGGACCAGTTTGATGTTGTCCTCGCCGTCGCTGTCAAAAGCATGAATAATCGGATGGGCTTCCATAATATAAAAGAAACCGCCGGGTTTGAGAAAATGCGCGACCATCTGGCCCCAGCGAACAATATCGCGCAGCCACACCAGCACGCCTTGCGAGGTGTAAACGATATCAAAGTGTTCATCCAAAAGAGAAGGCAGATCGTAAATATCACAACACAGGTAGCGAACGTTCGCACCGAGTTCATCATTTAATTTGTTTGCTATACGGATGGATTCCGGCGAAAAATCAACGCCAGTGACCTGCGCGCCAAGCCGTTCGAGACAGACGGAATCCGTGCCGATATGACATTGCAAATGCAGCACGGATTTTCCGGCAATATCTCCCAGCTCTTTTTTTTGAATATCATCGAGCGGATTGCCGCCTTGCCGCAGGATGTGAATGTTTTCGTACGCTCGATAATGCACCGGCGCCAGATTATCCCAGTATTCTCTGTTCGTGAACAGCGGATCGGCGTTGGGATGCGACATGTCCTCTCCTGGAAAAATTTCGTAATGTGGCAGAAATTTGTGGTACTATCGGAATAACGTCAGTTTTTGGTGATAAGAACCATTCGCTGTAATGATTCGGCATACATAAACACCGCCGGCGACCGGCTCGCCACTGTAATTTAAGCCTAACCACACAATGTGATGATCACCAGCCTGTTTTTCTTCATCAAGCAGAGTAATGACCTTTTGACCAAGTAGATCGTAAATATTTACTCGCAGATGTGAGGCTTCCACCAGCGAAACCGTAATCGTCGTATAGCCCAGGCCGGGATTGGGGGCAACTGAAAAATCAAAGGAACTTGGCAGTTCCGGTTCTGTGTCCGTCGAATCTGGTGGTTCAGATGGATCGTCAGGCGGCCATATCGTGCTTTCAGTAAGCAGGCATATGGCGCCTTTCGTTTCCTTAAATTCCGGCACTGTTACACCATTGGGATTGTAAATCAACAATCCGCCTCCAACGGCTTCAAGCTGGATATCATAACTGTACGGTGAGGTCGCAATCCATAAATTACCATCGTCGTCATAGTCCGCATCCCACGCATTCATTGTTGGCTTATTCGAGACCACGGACCATTTGTCATTTTCAATGCGGATTAACCCGCCTCCAGTGTCCTGTCCCCAATGCCAGTATGAATTTGTAATAATCCATTTGATGCCAGGTGTGCTAAAATTAAATCCGGAAATCTCCGGCGACGGCAGAATGGAATTGTTCATGGTGTAAACAGTCCATTCTCCATCCGCCAGGACAAAAAGACCGTTCATCGTGCCAATCCACAGATGATTTTGTTCATCAGCAGCCAAAGCGGTAAAGTCCGTTGTTGTCAGCGGACTGTTTTTTTTCGTATAGCAAAACCAGGTCTCGCCATCAAAGGTGTTTAAACCGGAATCCGATGCGATCCAGACGAGACCGGCATTATCGACAGTAATAGCTTTAATGTTGTTGCCAATCAGGCCGCCGTTGTTTTCAGTGTAAATCGTCCACACATCATTGTCGATTTTGGCGACACCGTTATTGGTGGCAATCCATTTTCGATTACTGCTATCCACATAGATGTCATTGATCTGACCATCGGGTAAAGAGGAGTTCCCTGGCGTGTAAAGTCTGTTCTGCGCATTTTCAATTTTTATCACACCTAGCGGTGTGAGCGGATAATATTGCCTTGCGATTGTTGCATAACCGGCCCAGACGGCATTCGCAGAGTCGATAGCCAGTGTACTGACCACGGTTTGATAAACACTGTCCTCACCCGGTAGCGGCCATTTTGAGATATCGAAACCATCGGCCACGGCCAGGCCGCTGGTGCTGGCGATCCACAAACGGCTGTCTTTATCCTTTTTGATTTTCACAATTTGATTACTCGGCAGTCCCAATTCCCGGCCGGCAACGGTGTGTACTTGCCCGTCGTACATCAATATTTCGCCATTCGAGGTGCCGAGCCATTTTTGATTGTCAGCGTCTATTATAATTGAGGTGATTTTATAGGAATCGAGGAGTTTCACCCTTTCGATATCAGCGGGATTGGTGCTTAAAAGAAAAGTGCCGTCATATGAGGTTAGCCAAACGGTTTCTTCAGCATCAACCGCCAGATCATAATAATGTACGTTTGGTAAAATAGAGTTGTTTGGTGTGAGCGTTATCCACTTTTGATCTTTGTAGATAAGAACCTTTGAGGTAAAGTGATACGAGGCGTCTACCGATCGGCCGAGAATCCATTTTGAATTATTAAAATCGATATAAAGTTTGTGGGCGTACTTGAAATCATCCGGCGGTTTGATTCGTAAAAAATCGCTCCCCACTTTGTAAAACAGATCGACCTCCGTCAACAACCACATCTGATTATTGTAATCCATACAGATATCGATAATTCCCCGGTTATCAAATCCGGAAATTGGAACTGTCAGCCATTTTTCAAGATCGGCGTCAAAGCGTAACAAGCCGTAAGACGATGCACCGTAAAGCGTGCCGTGTTGATCGCACACTATTTTGAGCGGCCGCTCGAGTTCTGTAAAGTGTCTCCAGTTTTTTCCATCAAATCGTGATGTTGATCCTTCGGCATTGTACCCCGGAATTGTGCATATCCATAAATGGCCCGTGGAGTCTATCGCAATATCATTGACGCCCAGATTGACCGGCAAAGAACCATATAAGGATGTGGGATTAAAAAAGGTTGATCCATCATAACGGGCAAAACCCGAGGTTTGTTGGGAACCGCCGCCGCCCATCCATAAATTACAATTGTTGTCCAACATCAGACACTGGATTGGCGCGCCCGGCGATCCAGTGGAGCCGGTTTGAAGGGAGAGCCATTCCGTTTGCCCAAATGCCGTACCCGATAATTGAGCAAACAGAATGATGGTGAAAGACAAATGCAAAAATAGATTTGTTAGAATCTGATTTGCTGAATGCCTTCCTGCAGTGTAATGCTTCGATCTTGCCATAGGAAAATTCCTGTGAGACCGTCCGGTAATTTTATTGTACCTTCGATATGAGCATTTCTTTTCTTTAAATCAACTTTTATTTCACCCGCCGGGTGCGGTACACTCGCACGAATCCATTTTAAATGGCCCAAAGCCGGTTGAATTTTTACGGATTTAAATCCTGGCTCGGCCGGCTCGATGCCGGCGACCGTGGCGAGAAAATCATAATTGGGAC
>CAYSNA010000099.1:1413-14219 GCA_964432185.1 uncultured Cytophagia bacterium | reverse complement strand
TAAAAACAGTCCAATCAGCTACTAACTTTGGGCGCGATCCTTTTAAAGGATCGCGCCTTTTCTCCTTTTAAAAACCATCAACTTTTTATCGCCCGATTTTTCCCCGTTTTGAAATGTGGTGTGAAGAGGTGATGAATAGTGTGTATAAAGATGTCATCAAAAAGTCACGCATTGTAAAGAAAAACTTGACAAAGATTTCAATTCTTCTTATAATCATCGCGTACCTGCATCCTCAATAACGGCTTTTTTCTACAATTTTTTATCCAGTGCAGTTTGTTATTTTATTATTTTTTATCTCATCTTGACAAATGAACAGAAATAACGGAAAGGAGGTTTTGGCCGACGAAAAAAGACGTTTGGTAAAAAAGTCTGTCTTTGGGAGAGACAGATAAGCACGTAAAGTCGAAACATTAACATCGAGGAGTAACACTATGAGAAACGTACTACTACCACTTTTAATTATATGCCTTCTTGGTACGGCTTTTTCGCTTGACATCAAGATCGATGCGCAAAGAGACGATTTCTACAACACCTTAACCGGCCCGGCGGATGGATGGATTCATATTCCGTTTGAAGCCAATAATAATAATGGAACCTGGGCAGAGCACGATGACGAGTACGATCTCTCTTCCAATTTCTGGTGTGCCTGGGATTCATCCTATTTCTATTTTTATGAAGAAGTGTGGGATGAGTATGTTACTGGTATCAGCGGAACAAGTTATGAGAATGATTGTATCGAACTGAAATTTGATCCGGACCCGACACAAGGCGAACCCGCCAGCACTGGTGTGTTTGCCATTCGTATAACAGCACTCGACAGTTCAGACACAGATGGCCCGCTTTCCGGCGTCGACAATATGTATCCCGAAGGCAACAGCGAGATTGCCGGTTTGCACTATGTTGCCGATGAAGATTATTCCAGAACACTGACAGACCTGGGTTACAATGTTGAAGGACGCTTGTTATGGGAACATATTTACAAAGATAATCTGTCGCGTGGTCCGGTGCTCGCAGCCATCGGCGAAATCTTTGGTTTGGCAGTTATGAATCATGAGAATGATGACACGGGCGGTCGATATGGTTCAATCGAATGGGCCTCGGAAATGCAGGACGCTGTTTGGAACACGGTGACGTACCACGGTACTTTGACGTTCCTCGAAGGCAACAAAATTGCCATGTCCACGGAAAACTATATCACCGGTCTCGATACCAACACCATCGATTATATGCCGGAAGCGGGAAGTGCCGTTATGACCAATCCGGTGGCACCTGCTGACTACGAGCTGGCACAAAACTACCCGAATCCGTTTAATCCGACGACGACCATCAGTTTTTCGATTCCAGTCCAGTCCATGGTAACGTTGGCTGTGTATGATATACTCGGCAACCAGGTCGCGGAATTGATCAATGACGTAAGAGCTGCCGGCGTACACACGGTTGTTTTTGACGGCGCCAATCTGCCAACAGGCATCTATTTTTACAAACTGAACAACGGCGTTGAAATTCTGACGCAAAAAATGATGCTGGTCAAATAGTTTGATCCTTTTATAAAAAGTATGTACATTAGCATGCTCGTGGAGGTCACGCGGGCATGCTTTTTTTATTTGTGATCGTCCTCTTATCGTCACAAAACCAAAGCTGATCGTTAAATAATCGTTTTGTGTCTCTGCGCTTTCGTGGTTTGGTACTGAATCATTCAAAATACCTCAAGTTTTTGCATGTCGAGGCACGCTTTACCCAGGTTTAAAAAACGAAACGTCATGTCAAAAAAATCTTCTCGATCGAAAAAAAGCGTTCAATCCGAATTATCGCCCGCCAGAAAACGCCTTTTTACGGCCATTCTGTTGCTTTTTCCGGTGATCTTTATCCTGTTTTTCGAAATCGGTTTGCGACGCGCCAATTACGGTGGCAACACAATCTTATTCGTTTCCACCCCGACGGAAAATTCACCTTACTTTGGCATTAATCGGGATGTGTGCCGACGATATTTTTACAAAGATGAATTTGTACCATCGCCGCGCAAAGATCTGTTTCTGAAAGAAAAGCCGGCAAACGGCTATCGGGTTTTTGTGCTCGGCGGATCATCAGCCGCCGGTTTTCCCTATGGCAACAACCTGACATTTTCCCGTATCTTGCAACGCCGTCTCGTCGATATTTTCCCGGAGAAACGCATCGAGGTTGTCAATTGCGCCTTTACTGCCATCAACACCTATACGCTGCTCGATTTTATGGATGAAATCCTCGCGCAAAAACCGGACTTGCTGCTGATGTACGCGGGGCATAACGAGTTTTACGGCGCTCTCGGCGTCTCGTCCATGGAATCCCTCGGCCAAAGTCGATGGTTTGTTAAAACATACCTGAAACTGCAACGGTTCAAAATATTTGTTTGGGTGCGAAATACAGTCAACTCGATTCGACAATCCATAACAAACAATAAAACGCAAAATTTATATGTCGATCCAACACGAACGGTGATGTCCCGGATTGTTAAGGACAAGAACATTCCCTACGACAGTCGATTGTACCACAAAGGTATAACGCAATTTCGCGGCAATGTCAATGATATCATCAAAAAAGCCAAAAAAGCGAACGTGCCCATCATTATAAGTGAAGTTGTGAGTAATGTTCGCGATCAGCAGCCGTTCGTTTCCGTAAAAAGCGAAAACCATCCGACGGCCCTGGATGAATATCATAAAGCGCAGCAGGCCGAGCAACGAGGGGATTTTGCCGCCGCCAAGGTTTTATACCGAAAAGCCAAGGATTTGGATGCGCTGCGATTCCGCGCGTCCGAGGACATCAACGCCGTTATTCACGAGCTGGCGCAAAAACATGATTTGCCCGTTGTACCCATGCTCGACTACTTTGAAGACGTGTCGCCGTTTGGTTTAATTGGCGAGAATCTTATGTGGGAGCATCTGCATCCAAAAAGTAACGGTTATTTTCTCATGGCAGATGCTTTTTTTGAGACCATTCGCCAACATCATTTTATTGTAAATGACTGGAGCCAGATCAAATCTCCGCCTAATCGATATTATGAAGCAAATTGGGGATTGAGCCGTCTGGATAGCGTGCATGCGGCGCTTGGCATTCTTCAGCTCAAAGGTAGCTGGCCGTTTGTGCAGGATGGCCGATCCAATGTGTTCATGACCCAGTTCAAACCGTCGACGCGCGAAGAGCAGATCGCCTTTGACATTATTGCCAACGGTCAAGGAACGCTTGAACAGGGCCATCTTCAATTGGCCGATGAGTATAAAAATAGCGGCGAGCTCGTCAAAGCCTTTCAGGAGTATAAAGCGCTGATTTACACTGTGCCGACCTTGCAACTGTTTTATGAACCAATGGTCGAACTCCTCATGAGTATGCAGCAGTATGATTTAACGCTGCGAATTTTGCTTGAAGGTTTGCGCTACCAGGATTCTGCCTTTATGTACAAGTGGATCGGTCAGATTTATCTCGTCAACGGCGAGGCGCAGCAGGGCATTCATTATCTGGAGAACGCGCTTCAACGGGAACCTGATGATCTGCAGACCGTTTACAATTTGACGCGAGCCTATTATAACACAGGCCGCCTCAGCGACGGTGATAAACGACTGGATGAATTGCGCAAAACCATCGGCAATACCGCCGAATTTCAGCAGCTCGTTGAATTTCGTAAAAGTTTGGAAAACAAATAAACTGATTAAACAAAGACGTCATCCGTCGAGTAGTGCCGATTTTTCTAAAGCTATTTGAATTGTTTGCATTTTTTCAGACAAACTTGATGCAGCTATTGCACATTTTAAACAGGTTGCTGTTATGATGGAATTCGCTGTAACATTTACATAATCAAAAAAATAAAAATGATGGCCGCCCACCCAATGTATATCGGCCATTTTCAAAACGGACGTGACATATGCTAAACATGAGAAAAACTTTGACCCTTCTGAGTGCGTTGATTTGTCTATTGGCGACACTCGCAAAAGGGCAGGAGGTCGAGGAGAAGCTGATTTTTTCGCATAAACGTGGATTTTATACGGACAATTTTGACCTCACCCTGACGACAACGACCCCTGGATTGGAAATCAAGTACACCAAAGATGGCTCGGATCCGCTGTCGTCTTTGACGGCAAAGCGAGGATTCTCGCCATTAACGATACGTATCGATCCATCACCGGCGGCCGATCGCGATACGGCGCCGGGATACTGCATCCGCGCGGTTGGGATAACCAACGGCACGGCGGCGACAAAAACCAAAACGCACACTTTTCTGTTTTACCAGCGCATTGTCGAGTTGTCGCCGGACAATGCAAAACCCGGCCCCGATTGGCTGAATCCGCGCACCAGCGGCGACGCCCAGCACATCAATTATGGCCTCACCCCCCAAATTACCAACAGCTCCGTTTATCGTGATCGTATCATCCCTGCCTTTATGGACATTCCGTCCATCTCCATGGTGTTGGATTTGGATGATTTATTTGATCCGTCACATGGAATTTATGTCAATGCCGGGCAGCATGGCATCGAGTGGGAGAGACCCTGCTCCATCGAGCTGCTTAATCCTGACGGCAGTGACGGTTTTCAGGTGAATGCCGGCGTGCGGATTCGCGGCGGCTACAGTCGCAGCAATCAAAATCCGAAACATGCGTTCCGGCTGTTCTTCCGCGAAGAATACGGCGATGCCAAATTAGAGTACCCGCTTTTTGGTGATGAAGGCGTGGACGAGTTTGATAAAGTGGATCTGCGGACCAGTCAAAATTATTCCTGGAGTTTTGGCGGCGATGGCCTCAATACCATGAATCGTGATGTCTTTTCGCGCGATACCCAGCGCGACATGGGGCAGCCGTACACGCGCAGCCGCTATTATCATCTTTATATCAACGGCACCTACTGGGGCCTTTTTCAAACGCAGGAGCGATCCGAGGCCGCTTTCGGCGCCGACTATTTTGGCGGCAGCCGCGATGATTATGATGTGGTCAAAGTTGCGGCCGATCGTGGCTATGTTATTGAAGCGACGGATGGCACGCTTGATACCTGGCGTGAGCTCTGGGATCTCGCCAAACTGGGCTTTGAGGATGATGCCAATTATTTCAAAGTTCAGGGCAAAAATCCGGACGGATCGGATAATCCCGATTATCCCGTACTGCTCGATATTGATAATCTAATCGATTATAATCTGATCACGTTTATCACCGGAAACTACGACGCGCCCATCTCCAATTTTCTCAGCAACACCAGTCCGAATAATTTTTATGCGCTCTATAATCGCAACGCGCGGGAGGGATTCCGTTTTTTTCAGCATGATGGCGAGCATACCATGCGTGACCATGCCTGGGCGTTTGACCGGACCGGTCCGTTTCCCGCCGGCAGTCAGTTTGAAAAATCGAATCCGCAGTGGATCCATCAACAGTTGGTGGAGAATCCCAAATATCGCGCCCGACTTGGCGACCGGATGCGGCTGCATTATACGGGCGATGGCGCGCTCACCGCGCACAAGAATATCGAACGTTTTTTATCTCGCAAAGAAGAAATTGATCTGGCCATTATTGCGGAATCGGCGCGATGGGGTGATTCCAAGCGCAGTGATCCGCTCAATAGAGATCAGCATTGGCTGAGCGCCATCAACTGGATTGTCGAGGAATTTTTTCCGGATCGAACCGATCAGGTGCTTCAGCAGGTCATCAACAAAGGCTGGTTCCCTATCGCTCCAGCGCCCCGCCTGAACGCCAAAACCGGTGTGGTTGACAAGGGATTTCAATTGACGATGCAGTCGAACGGCGACATATTTTATACGCGTGATGGCAGCGATCCGTACAATCCCAGCTCAACCAAGAGTGATTTTACCACACTCATCCAGCGCAGCGCGGCCAAGAGCGTCTTTGTGCCCCAGGCCGATCCCAATGTTACCCGATGGCGCGCATCGATCGATTTTGACGATTCCTCCTGGCGTCAGGGCACCGGCGCTGTTGGGTATGAGAATGGCTCCGGCTATGAAAACAATGTCAAAATTGATGTTGGCGATTTAATGGTGGACAAGCAAACATCCTGCTACATTCGCATTCCTTTTCAGGTAAACTTGAACGAGATTGCCGATTTCAACATTTTCCAGCTCAATGTGTTGTATGATGATGGTTTTGTGGCGTTTTTAAACGGCACAAAAATCGCGGAAGCAAACGCCCCGCAAAATTTGCTCTGGAACGCTCAGGCCGAGGGAAACCACGAAGCGGATACGTGGGAGACGTTCAATATTCCGAATTTGGCGAATACGTTCAAGGACGGCGTGAATCTGCTTGCCATTCACGCGTTGAATGTGAATACGACGAGTTCTGATTTTATACTGGATGCCGAGCTGCAGGCCGCACAGATCAGCAATGCCGGCGCCATTTCGGAAGCCGCGGTTGAATATGAGGCGCCGATCACAATTAACGAAACGACTCATTTAAAAGCGCGCGCGCGCCTCAATTCGGACTGGAGTACATCGAGCGAGGTAACACTTTATGTTTTTGAGGGATTGGAAAATCTAAAATTTACCGAAATTCATTATCACCCGATTGATGATGTCGATTCGTTGAACAATGACAGTATGTACGAATTCATCGAGATGAAAAATATCGGTAAAGAGACACTTGATGTGGGCGGCGTACACTTTGGGCAGGGTATACAGTTCACATTTCCTTCAAAAGCAAAAGTGCAGCCGGGAGAGTTTGTTGTTTTGGCGTCGAATGCCGAGGGTTTTCAGCAGCGTTACGGTTTTGCGCCGTTTGGCCAATTTGTCGGCAAGCTCGATAATAGCGGTGAGACTCTCACGCTTGTGAATGCCATTGGCGACACGCTGATTAAATTCCGTTATAATGATAAATACCCGTGGCCGCAATCGGCGGACGGCCAAGGATATTCTCTCGTTGCCAGGGATACTGAGCCGGTCCTGAATGAAAACGACGGTACGAGTTGGGTGGCGTCAAGCGTCATCCATGGAACCCCGGGAACCGATGATACGATCGCTACACTGGTAGCGAATGAGCCGAATGCAAGCGCGGCGCCGAAACATTTTATGCTGTATCAAAATTATCCCAACCCATTTAATAACAAATCCACGATAAAATTTGCATTGCCTGTTGGGGCCAAAGTCCGACTTTCCATGTACAATATTCTTGGCCAACAAGTTGCCGTGCTGCTGAATAACGACATGCCGGCCGGGCTTCATGCGATAAACTGGGATGCCCGGGATTTTGCTGGTGGTGTTTATTTCTATCGCCTGCAGGCAGGTGATTTTTCTCAAATAAAAAAGCTAACCCTGGTCAAATAGCGAGAGTGTAACCTGTGAGAAAAAGTTTTATTATTTTATTTGTTATGTTGATGTTGACGAACATTGTTGCGGCTGATATACTGATCAACGAGTTTATGGCTTCAAACAGTGAGTTTTATGAAGATCCGCAAGAACCGGGAGAATACCCGGACTGGATTGAATTGTACAATAGCAGCGGGCAGGCTGTCAATATAAGCGGATGGTATTTGACCGATAATCCGGCCCGACCCACCAAATGGCAGATTGCGGCCGACACGCAAATTGCGGCAAACGGATATCTGTTTTTCATTTTGGATAGCGATCCTGAGCAAGGCGCCGCGCATGCCGGCTTCAAGCTGGATAGTCAGGGAGGATTTGTTGCCCTGGTCCAGCCGGATGGCACGACGTTCGCCGATTCGCTCACCTATGTCAAACAATACAGCGATGTTTCATTCGGTCGCTCGCCCGACGGCGCCGCGGAGTGGTTCTTTTTTGATACGCCAACGCCAAAACAGAAAAACGGCAGCGACGGCTATCTGGGAAAAATTGATAAAGTTCTGTTCAGTCATGCGCATGGCTTTTATGATTTTAATTTCAAACTGACCCTGTCCGTGCATCATCCGACGGCAAAAATTTATTATACGCTCGATGGCAGTGAGCCGGTCAATCGCGCCACCTCCAGCTCAAAACTGTATACGGATATGATTGACATCACTACCACAACAATGGTGCGCGCGCGCGCCTTTGAAGACGGCTGGAAATCAAAAAATTCCATCACCAATACCTATATTTATTTGGAGGATGTCATCCGCCAGCCGGAAGATCCCGATGGCTTTCCGCTCAACTGGGGCTGGACCGGCAACGGTGATTATGAGATGGATCCGGATGTTGTGGATCATCCGTTTTATTCTCAGACAATCATAGATGATCTAAAATCCATTCCGAGCATGTCACTGGTTATGGATGTTGATGATTGGTTTAGAAACGGCGGCCAGGGCATTTATGTTGAAGGGGAGCTCGATGAACGCGCTGTTTCTGCCGAACTCATTCAACCGGATGGCAGCGAAGGCTTTCAAACCAATTGCGCGGTGATGATCGTCGGCGGCTCCAGCACCGGTCGCTGGAAAATGGACAAGCTGTCCATGCGGCTCAAATTTCAGAATGAATACGGCGCTGCGGATCTGGATTATCCCTTGTTTGGAGAGGATGCGACGGATCAATTTCAAACCCTGGTGCTCGATGCTCGCATGAATAACTCGTGGGCCTATGGTGGCGGCGTCCGGATTGACGGGCGGGATCTATCGCAAAATGATATCGCCCAGTATACGCGCGACAATTTTGTTGCCGAACTGCAAATGGCGCTCGGCGGTCTGGCGCCGCATGGCCGCCAGGTACACCTCTACTTGAACGGATTATACTGGGGCCTCTATTGCGTGCACGAACGGCCGGATGAACATTTTGCCGCAGCTTATCGCGGTGGTGATCCGGACGATTACGATGTCATCAAGCACAATCGTGATACGGTTGTGAACGGCAGTAATGCGGATTATCTCACTATGTTCAACATTGCCAATTCCGGTCGAACGATCGATGAAAAATATACGCTGCTCGGCGAGATGCTCGATATTGAGGATTTTATTAACTATATGATCGTCAATTATTATGTCGGAAATGTCGATTGGGCGCATCAAAACTGGTACGCCTCGCGCGGCAAATTTTCGCCGGAAAACAAATGGCGCTATCACAGTTGGGATGCCGAGCATGTTTTGGAGGGCCTCAACAGCAATAGCACGGATCGCAATAATGACGGCGGCCCGACGCGGTTGCATCATGTGTTGCGCCAGCACCCGGAATACCGGCGACGCTTTTCCGATCAATTGTACCAGCATCTTTTCAACAATGGCGCCATGACCGTCGAAAACGTTACCGCGATTTATCAGAAATTGCTCGATGAAGTGGATCGCGCCGTTGTTGGTGAGTCGGCGCGTTGGGGCGATAATCATCGTGAAGAACCGTTTACGCGTAATGTGGAGTGGGTGACCGAACGCGATTGGCTGCTCGACACCTATTTCCCGCAACGCGGCGATATTCTGCTCGATCAAATGAAAAATCAGGGTCTTTTTCCCAGCCTGGCGTCGCCGTCGTTTGCCATCAACGGGCAACAGCAGCACGGCGGCAGAATCGACAAAGGCGCCTCGCTGAGCATGGCCGCGAATAATAATACGATTTACTACACCACCAATGGTGACGATCCGGTGTCGACACAGATTTCCAATTCCAATCAAGAGGTGCTCGTGCCGCAAAATGCGACCAAAAAAGTGTTCGTCCCAACCGCTAATATTGGCATTCGCTGGCGCAGCGATTTGAACTTTGACGAGAGCGCCTGGACAGAGTGCAAGGGAGGCCCTGGCGGCATTGGTTATGAAACGGGTTCCGGTTACGAATCGATGATCACACTCGATGTTAGTAACGAGATGTATGATACAAACAGAAACAAGCCGACATCCTGCTACGTGCGCATCCCGTTTAATTTGACGGCGGATCAGAAAAATAAAATCAAACAACTGGTTCTCAAGGTCGGCTATGACGACGGCTTTGTGGCCTTTCTCAATGGTACGACTGTCGCCAGCGCCAACGTGCCGCAAACGATCGAATGGAATTCGGCCGCTCTGGAAAATCACGAAGCCGAAACTCTCGAACCATTTAATATCTCCGATTTTGTTGACAATTTAAAGGTCGGCGACAACATGTTGTCCATCCAGGCGATGAATGTTCACTCCGCCAGCTCGGATTTTATCATTATGGCCGAACTGGTGTCGAGCGACGAAGCTAACGGCGGTGTGCTGTCGCCGAGTGCCAAACGCTATGATGCTCCGATTGTGCTGAATCAAAGCGTTCACCTCAAGGCGCGGGCAACGTCAGGATCGAGCTGGAGTCCGCTGCACAGCGCCGTGTTCGCCATTCCCGAAAAGCTGGATGGTCTGCGCTTGACGGAAATACATTTTCATCCTCTGGATGAGGCGGATGTCAATGATCGCGAATTTGAATTTATCGAATTGAAAAATATTAGCACCCAGCCGCTGGATCTCAGCCTGAGCGGTTTTAGCACCGGCATTGATTTTACTTTTACATCCGGCAAACTTGTACAACCTGGAGAATTTATCGTCCTGGCCTCCAATATTGATATGTTCCGAGCCCGTTATAACAAAACGCCTTTTGGCGGCTATACCGGCAATCTTGATAACGCCGGCGAGCGTATCATTTTCACCAATGCCGCCGGCGATACGATTATCAATGTTCGTTTTAATGATAAGGAACCGTGGCCCGAAGCGGCCGATGGCGACGGTTACTCGCTCGTTGCAACCAAAATCGAGCCCAATGGCGATCCGAATGATCCAACCTATTGGGCGGCATCGTATACAATTCACGGCTCGCCGGGGCGAGATGATAATGTAGCGACGGACATTGCGGACGAGGGGAGTCGACCGCAGCAGTACGCGCTGCATCAAAATTATCCCAATCCGTTCAATCCGTCAACGACCATTCGATTCGAACTGCCGGTTGATGGGCACGTCAAGCTGGATTTGTATAACGTCCTTGGCCAGCACGTGCATACGCTGGCGGACAAAAATTATGCTGCCGGATTTCACAGCGTAACATGGACAGCGACCGACTATTCCGCTGGACTCTATTTTTATAAATTGAGGACAGATAATTTTTCTGCAACAAAGAGGCTGATTTTGATCAAATAAATTCATATCTTGCAAAAAAATCGAGGATAAGTAATGGCACAAAACGGATTGTCCTGGACGGAAAAAAATAGTGTCCGAATTTTTGCAATTGGATTTCTTGTTTCATTTTTATTTGTGTGGGGTGTTGTGCAAACGCCCCTCATTTTTCAGCATCAACAGCCGGTTTTCTTTCTCGGTGCCGACTATTTTGCCGGCACCATGCAGCACCCCGGCGGCTTTGTTGATTATCTCTCCAATCTGTTGAGCCAGTTTTATACCCTCCCGGTGCTGGGCGCCCTTTTTATTACGGTTCTCATCTTCGCCATCGGCCTGGCCGCTTTCAAGGTTTTTCAGATTTTTAAACTGGATTATTTGGCGCCGCTGCTCACGCTTTTGCTCGTGGGATCTCTACTCTCGGCTCACAGCAACTATTTCTATACCCTGGCGCCCTCTTTGGCGATGCTGTTCACACTTGCGGCTTTTCTGCTCTATATGGCCTTAACACGGCGCGCGCACTTTATTATACGACTCATTCTGTTCTCATTTCTGGCGCGAACCCTATACGTTTTTGTTGCAGCGCCTTTTCTGCTTTTTGTTCTGCTCGGTCTGCTTGCCGAGTTGTTTTTACGCCGTGAAAAACGCATCAAAAAAATTATTGCGACGATTGTTTTTAGTTCGTCGTTGCTCTGGCCGATGCTGGTGTTTAAATATATGTTCCTGTTTGATCGCACGGATATTTATACTTATCTGTTGCCGATTGACAGCGAATCCGCATTTCATATTTATGCCAAGATCACCTGGGGGATTTTGTGCTTTGCGCCGCTTGTTGGGATTATTGTCGATCGGATGAAAAAACAAGGCCTGGCCATCCGATTACAGCCGATAAAACAGATCATTGTCCTTGTTGTGCTGTTTGTGGCGATGGCGATTGTCGTAAAGACCTCATTCAACGAAAAACACAAAATTGTGATCAAAATTGATTTTTACGCGCAAAATAATCAATGGCAGGATGTGCTCAAGACGGCGCAGAAACATCAAAATGTGTTGCATCGGCTAAGCACCTTGCAATACAACCGCGCGCTTTATCATAGCGGACGTCTGCTTGATGATCTTTTTGGCTATCCGCAAATCGAAGGCGAATATGGTTTGATCCGCAATAGTGGTCATGCATTCGATTTTCCATATGCCATTGCGATGCTCATGTTTGAAATGGGCAATATCAATTCCGCGCAAATATGGGCCAATGAAGCGTTATCGATCGAAGGCGAATCGGCTCGATTGATGCAGTTGCTGGCACTGATACATCTTTATAAAAATGAATATCCCGCCGCTGAAATTTATCTGAACAAAACCGCGAAAACCATTGGGCATAAAAAGTGGGCGCAGCATTATACCGAGCTGTTACAGGAGCCGCATCGTATTCCAAATGATCCGGCTTTTACTCATTTGGACGCGAAAACCATTAACGAGAATTTTCTCATTCGATTTGGGCAAACGTATGCCGAGTTGCAGTTTCTGAATGAAAAGAGCACGCTGTCAAAAATGGCGCTTGAATATCTGCTGGCTTATAATCTGCTGTCCCGACGGCTCGACCTGTTTGCTGAAACGGCGCCGCTTTTACTCGAACTGCCGGGCCACACTCTGCCGCGCCATCTGGAAGAAGCTCTCGTGCTCATCGGCATGAGCGGCGTTGAATATTCTGTTGATTTGAACGTCTTTGATTTTCAGCCGAGCATTGTCAACGACCTGAACGCGTTTATGGCCGTCATTGCCAAGCACAATAACAATCCGCAGTATGCTCAAGCCGAGTTGTT
>CAYSNA010000099.1:0-1403 GCA_964432185.1 uncultured Cytophagia bacterium | reverse complement strand
CAAAAATTTGGTGATACGTACTGGTATTATCACCTTTATCACCAACGCCAGGAGTTACAATGAAAAAGCATGTAATTTTGATATCATGTTTAATTATAGGCGCTGCCGTCGTGGCCTTGTTTACCGGGCAGGATGTTTGGAGTGAGGGGCCAATCCGGCAGTCGTATATCCATGCTGAAATTTTTCCCGACTATAACAATGTGACCATTCCGCCGAACATTGCGCCGCTCAATTTTAAAATTCTCGAAGCGGGCGAGCGTTATCGAGTGTCCATACAGCCGACGCATGGCAACGACATGGTTTTTGAAAATAAAGACGGATTAATTCAATTTTCCGAAAAAGCCTGGAAAAACATGCTGATGGCAAATCGCGGCGCCGGCTTTACCATTGACATTTCGGTTCTCATAGATCATCAATGGGTGGCTTTTCCAACCATCACCACAACCGTGGCGCCGGATGAAATCGATTCCCATCTTGTTTATCGCCTGTTGAATTCGTCCTATACAAAATGGAGCGACATGGGCATTTATCAGCGCGATCTTGAATCGTTTGAAGAAAAGCCGATCATCACCAATCAGGCCACCGACGGCAAGTGCATGAATTGCCACAGTTTTAATAAACACGATCCGAATACTATGATGATGCATTTGCGCGGTGGCGAAGGATCCGGGACGCTCATTCTGAAGGACGACCAACTGCGCAAGGTGAACACGGCCACGGATTTTAACCGCGCCGGCGCCTACCCATCCTGGCACCCAAGCGGCAAGCTGATTGCCTACTCGGTGAATAAACTGGAAATGTATTTCCACGGTCTCGCCCAGGAACCGCGTGATGTGCTGGACCGCGGGTCTGACATTATTCTTTACTATATTGATGATAATATGGTGACGACCTCGCCACACATCGCCGGTCCGGATCGCATGGAAACGTTCCCCTGGTGGTCGCCGGATGGAAAATACCTCTACTTTTGCAGTTGCCCCGATTTCAAGACGTTTGTCAGTGATGAAGAATTTCGCTACAAGGACATTCAATACGATTTGTTTCGCATCCCGTATGATATTGAAACGCGCGTTTGGGGCGAGCCCGAGCTTTTGCTCGCCGGCAAAGACGTCGGCAAAAGCATTACGTTTCCGCGAATTTCGCCGGACGGAAAATATCTTATGTGTTGCATGGCGGATGACGGCCACTTTCCCATTTACAAGCCATCCAGCGATCTCTATCTCTTCAATTTGCAAACAATGGACTATAAACGACTGGAGATCAACAGCGATCAGGGCGATACTTATCATACCTGGTCAAGCAACGGTCGCTGGTTTGTTTTTAGCAGCAAACGAATTGACGGGCTTTTGGCGCGGCCACATTTTGCCTATTTTGCAGCGGACGGTACCATTCACAAACCGTTT
>CAYSNA010000098.1:0-14247 GCA_964432185.1 uncultured Cytophagia bacterium | reverse complement strand
GAAACGCGTTTTTTCAGAACCGGTTCGGCGCCGAATCGCGTCCGATCAGAATTGGTACGCGGCGGATTGGAACTGAATTGGCGGCGGATCGAAGACGTGTAGATTTGGATCGGATGCCGATTGAACGCTTTCACCGCTTTTTCAGATGTGGATCGTAGCCGACCAGAGTTGGATCGGGGCCGATTCCCGCCGATTCAGAATTGGTTCTCACGGGAGTGGCGGCGTGGTTGTCGTTGGAACGCAAACCGATTGAGCGCTTTCACTATTTTATCAGATCTGGACTGGATGCGATTAGAGTTGGACTAGCACTGATAAGAACTACAGGTGCTATAAATTCATATGATTTTCTGCCTGGGGGCAGGAGACACGTGACGCCCAGGGCGGATTTATGACAATCGCTTGAATCACATGTTAGAAATTCAAGTTTTTATAGTTATTTCAATTTTCAGTCCATGTCTTTTTGAAGTGCGGCGATGCTTGACTCGTCGCCGATAATATAGAGGATATCACTGTCCTTCATGACAAACTCACCGTCGGGAATGACAGTTCGTTCGGGGACGAGTTCCCTGGCCATGACGACCTGAATTTGATAGCGGTTTCTCAGGGTTAATTCTTTCAGCTTTTTACCAAGCCATTTTTTCGCGGGATTTAATTCTATCAAACTGAATCCTTCCATCAACGGGATATAGTCGAGAAAGCTGGGCGAGGCGACGGTGTGCGCCATGCGTTCGGCCACATCGCGTTCCGGAAAGATGATGTGGGTGGCACCGATGCGTTGCAGAATTTTCACATGATCGTCATTGACGGCTTTGGCAATGATCTCTTTGATGTTCAGCTCTTTCAAATAAAGCGTAATTAAAATACTGACGTCAATTTGGCTGCCGACGGAAACGACAACGGTGTCAAAATCGGTGATGCCGATTTTGGCGAGAAACTTTTTGTCCTTGGCGTCGCCCACCACGGCTTTGCGGACAAAGGGTTTGACGTCGGCGACCAATTCTTCATTCACATCAACGGCCATGAGGTTATGGCCGAGGGCGTGCAATGATTTGCACAGATAAAAGCCAAAGCTGCTGAGACCAAGAACGGCGATATTTTTCGTCATTTTTTTACCCTACTAAAATATTGTCTTCTGCGTATTGAATGTCATTGCGCTCTTTTGCGGCGATAACGATGGCCAGGGTCAGCGGGCCGACTCTGCCGATGAGCATGAGGATTGTCAGAAAAATGTGGCTGAGGGCGGACAGTTGAGCGGTAATGCCGGTCGACAGTCCGACGGTGCCGAAGGCCGAGACGACCTCAAAAAAGATTTTGATAAATTTGGCGCTGCTTTCGCTAAAAGCAATATGTCGAAGTTCAACCATTGAGATGACAAAAGAAAAAGTGACAACAGTGACCAGGCCAAAGACGGCGATGACGATGGATTTGGAGACGACGTCGAACGGCAGGGAGCTGTAAAAGATGTTGACGTTTTTGGCGTCTCTGATTTTTGAGCGAATAAAGGCGACAATAACGGCAAGCGTTGCGGTTTTAATGCCGCCGCCGCAGGAGGCCGGCGAGGCGCCGATGAACATGAGGTTGATGAGAACGAAGAGCGAAACCATGGATAAGGCGGACATATCAATGGTATTGAATCCGGCGGTTCTGGCGGTGACGGATTGGAAGAGCGAGGCGAGGATTCTTGGCAGCAGGTCCAGGTCTTTCATGGATACATTGTATTCCAGGGTAAACAGGAGCACCGCGCCGGTGAAAATCAAAAAGGCGGTATATATCAAGACCACACGGGTGTGGAGCGACAGGTTGTAAAAGTGCAGTTTTGCGGATCGCATGTGATAGATCTCAAAAATGACAATAAAGCCGATGCCGCCGCTGATGATGAGAACCATAACAACCAGGTTGACAACGATATCGGACTGGTAGGCCATCAGGCTGTCGGAAAAGGTGCTGAAACCGGCGTTACAAAAGGCGGAAATGGCATGAAAGAGAGCGTGGTAAAATGCGCGAGGAAAGGGCATATCTGAGAGAAAGCGAAACGTGAGCAGGATGGCGCCGAGCGCTTCAAAGGTGAAGGCAAAGCGAAAAACGGATTTGAGGATGGCGCCGACATCAACGGCATCGTAAAAGACCAGCGTTTCATAAATGATCTCGCGGCTGCCGATGTCGAATTTGCCGCGCAGGACCAGAAGAAAGAGGGTGGAAAAGGTCATGACGCCGAGGCCGCCGATCTGAATGAGGAGCAGGATAATGATCTGGCCGTAGATGGAAAAGGCAGTGCCGGTGTCAACGACAATGAGGCCGGTGACGCACGTAGCCGAGGCCGAGGTAAACAGGGCGTGGATAAAATTGTGCGGTTCACCGGTGGAGGCAAAGGGCTGCGACAGGAGGACAGCGCCGACCAGAATGACGGAGACAAAGCTGGAGACCAGCACGGCTTGCGGGCTTTTCGGAACGACTAAAGTTTTCAGAACGCGTTTCATGTTGATTTTTTCCGATAGAAGCGGCACGGTTTAGGGATGGCGAAACACCGACAAACAGGACATTCTTCTGTGTCCGTGATGATAATGCAAGTTAGGATGTTGTGAAGTGAATTTCAAGGTTTTTCAGTCAAATAGAGGGTATGCCAGATTTGCATGGATGAAGCAGAAAATTGATTTTGTGTCCGGGATTCGACTGGATGAATGGCTGATGCACATCAACATGAGATTGATCGTTGTACAAAAATCCGAATGTTTCATGCGCAACAGAAAGACCCACGCGATTTAATGCAGTTTGGCGCGAGTGAGCGGCACATAGAATTCTGTGCCAAACGGCGATGCATAGGATATTTTAATCTTCTCATAGACGACAGCCGGGATACCGATATCGGCGAGATAAAGATCACCGGTGATGGAGGGCAACAGGCCGGTTTTGGGCAAGGCGAGCGTGAGCGTGCGGTCCGCGTGACAGTATTCACCTGGACATTCACCGGTTGTGGCATCGACTCCTGATGGGACGTCGAGGGACATTTTTAAGGCATCGGATTGATTAGCCCACTGGATCAGATCGAGAGCGGGGCTGTACGGGGCGGCATTCAGATTGTAGCCAAAGACTGCATCGAGTATGATGTCGGGTTTCAGCCGTTTTAATTTTAGGAAGGAGATTTCCTGACCGCCTGCGTTTAAAAAGACATGCCGCTGCCAGGCGGCGACGTCGGTCAAGCGGTCGGGAAAGATAAAGCAGCAAGACACATCCAGCCAACGGTTGGCGAGATGGCGGCCGGCACAAATACCGCCGCCGTTGCCGCCGGAACCGGCCAGAATAATGTATTTCGCGTCTTGACAGCGTTCCCCCATCGTGTGCATGGCTAACAGAGCGAGAGTACGGCCGGCGTTTTCCATCATTTGGAAAAGATTGGGGCCGGTCTCCTGCATGGCAATGCGGTCGATCTCAATCATCTGAGCCGTGGTGACGGCGGGGACCCGCCTATTTTCACTCGTATAGAACTGTTTCACGCGCTGCATATTTTAAACTCGTGTTTTCAGGATTTCACGTTTTGCGCTCTTCCAACAGGACTGGCGAACCGGGGAAGACAGATTTTGGGGCTACATTAAAGTAAAAAGAGAGCACATCAATGTCAATTGGTTCATTTCGAAGAGGTGCTAAACAGTGAAAAAAGAAAAGGACAACCGCTTTTGCGAGTGGACGCTTTGAGGATGGATCATTCAGGAGATTTATTGATTTTCAGATGTTGCTCACATGATGTTTTTTGCACATTTGCCGAGACGACTCATTGTCCATCCGGTCATGCGAAAAAACAGCTGCCAAGGTTACAAGGAATGAGCATCACGCTCGTCTCAATGTGTGAATTTAAAAACTAAACAAACACCATAATTGCGCTTGATCAGAATTTTATCAGATTTGGAATGAGCGCGATTAGGGTTGGAGCGGATATGGATTGTGAGCAATTCGAATTTTGTCAGACTAGGATTGGCGGTGGTGACTTTATAGATAATAGTTGGAATTATTGTGACAACGACTATGTTTTAAAGTTCTAATTTGATTGGAATTATGAAAAAAGTATTAATAACAATTTTTATTCACTTTTACCTTTTCTCAGCATTAGGTTATACTAGTGTTCAGCATTATTGTCAAATGATGCAAACCACTATTGAAGGTGGAACCGACGAGTGTTGTTGTTCAACAGAATCAATTGATGGTGAAAGATGTCATGTTGAAGCTGAATCTGATGCTTGCTGTAATTCTGAGAAAAAGCACAGACCTTCAGACGAGTTGGATACGATACTCACCGTCGAGGTAAAAGATTGTTGCGAAACCAAAGCTGATCACAATTTTGTTGATTCAATTCCACTATCAAATAATGGCGAAATACACGTAATGGTGACACAGCAAAGTAGTTATACAATTGCTAGTGAAGCCATCCTTCAATTTTCTCAAAAAAAACAAATACCTCATTGTGATCCATCAGATCATATAAACACTCCCCTTATTATTTGATCACAGGGGAGGAGACCGTCTCCTTCTTATCAATTTTCGTAAATTAATTTTTCATGCTTAAAAATCATAGTAATGGTTTGGCAAATGTTGAATGCTCAAGCTCATTGTCATGATCTATGTATTTGAGTAGTTGTTAAAAACAATAGGTAATCACATGAACAATTATGTGCGTATTAGCTGGCTGTTTATACTTTTTGTGTTACCAGTGCTTAACGCGCAAAAGCAAAGCGATTCATTGCATTTCTATATACAAAAGGCATTGGAATCGAATACAGAAATTATAGCGGCACAATTGGCAGCGACGGCATCAGAGCAAGATAGTCGGCTCAGCAGCGCCGTGCCCGATCCTGCATTTATGATTGAGGGGCGCGGTATTCCTATGGATATATCCCGCTTTGGTGAAACGCGTGAGCTCATGTTTATGCTGGAGCAATTATTTCCCGCGCGGGGCAGTCTAGAACTGTTGGAACAACGAGGCTTGCTGGAACATGACATCAAGAATGAAATGCTAGCAGCCGTTGAAAATGATATTGTCCAACAGGTTAAGATCAATTATTACAAGATGCAATTTATTGAAAGCGCGCTTGCGACAAATCTTGAACATATCACGCTCGTGAATGAACTGGAAAAAATTGCAGAGAACAAGTATATCGTGGGACAAACAGGGCAACAAGATCTATATCAAATTAAAATTGAACAAGCGCGACTGGACGCGGAGAGACTTTCATTAGAAGAAAAACGTGCTACGCTTATTGCAGATTTTAATCGGTTATTGAACCGAAATATGTCTATTGATATTCGAACATCTGGAATCGATGCAAACATTGGTAGATTGTCAATTGCCATGCTTGATTCTGTGATTGATCGTACTAGTCCATTTTTAAGAGCCGCGCAAATTCGAATTCACTCCAGTGAAAATGATGTCGAGTTGGCGAGGGCTAACAAACGGCCGAGCTTTAAAGTCATGGGCGGTTATATGGCAATGAATGGAACCGATGATGCGCTCATGGGGCGTGTTGGGATGACGTTGCCATTTCTGCCGTGGTCAAACAAAGACACGCATGCAGCCGTCGAAAAATCAAAGGTTCTTTTAAATAAAGCTGAATTTGATTACAAAACTATGCGAGATCGGCTTGTCGTCAGTCTAAATCAGAGGACAAATGAGATGAACAAGATTGAAGAGCAAATCGGTTTGTATGATAATCAGATCATTCCAGCGAGCAGGCAGATTGTTACACTTTCTATCACGGGGTATCAAGCAGACAGTGTCGATTTTCTCTCTTTGATCCAATACGCTCGTGAACAGCGCAATCATGAATTGCGACGAGACGAGCTTGCCAGTGAATACTGGCAAAAAGTTGCACAGCTTGAATATGCACTGGGAACGTCATTGGATGAGGTGATAAAATGAAAACATTTCTCAAGATAAAAGCACATTGGAAATTGATCGTCACTGTAGCGATCTTTGCATTTGCGTTGGGTTTGCTGGTCAATCCGTCATCAACGCAGCACAAGCACGCAGAACAACAAACAAGCGAAGCTTCAACGTGGACGTGTTCAATGCATCCACAAATCAGACAGCCCGATCCTGGAAAATGTCCGATTTGTGCCATGGACCTCATTCCTGTTGTTGAAGATAAAGACGCAGTAGATTTGGGAGAGCATCAACTCAAGCTGTCCGTAACGGCAATGAAATTGGCAAACATCGAGACCAGCGCTGTGACTAGGGAAGACATCTCTAAAACGATACCATTGTATGGAAAAATAGCGGTGGATGAAACTCGATTAAAATCAATCACGGCTTGGGCCCCGGGACGCATTGAAAAGTTGTACGTCGATTATACCGGTGCTGCCGTAAAATTTGGCGAGCCATTGGTGGATATATACAGTCCCGAGTTGTTTGTCGCTCAACAAGAATATCTGAATGCACTCGATAATTCTTCGCTCCTCAACATGGAAAGCATAAGGAAAAAGTTTGAATTGTGGGGCATCAGTGAAAAGCAGCTTGAGGAACTTGAATCACGGGGCACGGCACGTGAAATTATGACAATCTATGCACCGCTGTCCGGTATTGTCTTGAGTAAAGTTGTAAGTGAAGGGCAATATGTTAAAACAGGTTCGCTATTGTATGATATTGCAGACCTTGGCCATGTGTGGATTCTTTTCGATGCTTATGAAAAAGATTTACTCTGGTTAAAAGAAGGCCAGCGCCTATCTTTCTCAACAGAGGCGATACCCGGCACAACTTTTAGCGGTCGTATTGACTTTATTGATCCTGTACTGAATGCTCAAACTCGAACCGTCAAGGTTCGGGCTAAAGCAGAAAATTCCAAAAACATTCTTAAACCGGGACTTTTGGTGACAGCCAGTATCAACGCCCAACCAGCAGTTAAATCACCACTTGTCATTCCAATATCGGCAGCTCTTATAACAGGGGAACGTGCTGTGGTCTACGTTGCGGTGCCAGAATATGAGGGTGTCTTTGAAGGTCGTGAGATTGTTTTGGGTGAACGAAGCGGTAATTATTTTATTGTTAAAAGCGGATTGAGCGAAGGTGAATATGTTGTAACACACGGGGCTTTCAAAATCGACAGTGAAATGCAAATATTGGCAAAAAAGAGTATGATGAGCCCTGATGGCGGCAGCGCATCGATGTTACATCAACATAGCGATAGTGAGACAGGCGTGGAATCACAAGACTCCCATATCGAGGAAATGCATGAAACAAATCTGGTTGAGCACACTCAACACGAGGCCGCGGTTATTCCAAAAGCGGATGATCACTCTGCACATCAAATGAGTAGAGTACCGCGTGGATTTATTGAAAAGCTCGATCCGATATATCTCGCTTATTTTGAGATTCAAGAGCAGTTGGCGCATGACAAGAATGATAAGCTCAACAAATCTGCTAACGCATTGATGACGGCTCTTGGGAGAATCGATCCAACAGATGCCGGTGCGCATGCCGGGCATTGGGGACGTTTATCAAAAGAGCTACATGATGCTGCACAACAGATAGCGGCCTCTTCGAATATAGGTATCAGTCGTTCAGAGTTTAAAAAATTATCCGATGCGATGATTCAAATTGTTGATTCCTTCAGTGCGTCGGGGACTTTTGTTGTAAGACAGTATCATTGCCCGATGGCCTTTAACAATACGGGTGCTGACTGGCTGAGTCCCAAGGACGATGTTGAGAATCCCTATTTTGGTGACGAGATGTTCAGTTGCGGCCGGCGAGTTAAAACTTTTGTTGATCCGGAAGGAGGCGACGAATGAGCAGCTCACAGTTAAATTCATCTCCACTCGACAAGCTGATTCGGTTTTGTCTCGAAAACAAAATCATCGTCTTTCTGCTACTCATTGCAGTTGTTGGGTGGGGTATTCTCGTCGCTCCTTTCGATTGGGCATTACTTGGAGAATTGCGCGATCCTGTGCCTGTCGATGCTATTCCTGATATTGGTGAAAACCAACAGATCGTTTTTACGGAATGGCCGGGACGGTCCCCACAGGATGTCGAAGATCAGGTGTCGTATCCTTTAACGGTGTCATTGCTGGGAATTCCAGGTGTCAAAAGTATTCGCAGTTTTTCAATGATGGGATTTTCGTCCATTTATATCATTTTTGATGAGGATGTCGAATTTTACTGGTCTCGTTCACGAATTCTTGAAAAATTAAACAGCCTGCCTCTTGGCACTTTGCCGGATGGTATCAAGCCGAACCTTGGGCCGGATGCCACGGCGCTCGGACAGGTCTATTGGTATACTCTTGAAGGGCACGATAGTGACGGCAATGTAACAGGCGGCTGGGATTTGCATGAATTACGGTCTGTCCAGGACTATATCGTTCGATATGCTCTCATGTCTGCTGAAGGAATTTCTGAAGTCGCCTCTGTTGGCGGATTTGTGCAAGAATATCAGGTCGATGTTGATCCGGATGCCATGCGTTCCTATAACGTCACCCTCGAACAGGTAGTCAAGGCGGTGCAAATGTCAAATATTGATGTTGGCGCCAGAACGATTGATATGAATAATGCCGAGTATGTCATACGCGGCATTGGTTTTGTTAAATCCCTGCAGGATATTGAAAACGTTGTCGTCACATCGGTGAACAATGCTCCGGTATTCATAAAAAACGTTGCACATGTGGCACTAGGTCCGGCATTGCGACGCGGCGCTTTGGATAAGGAAGGCGCCGAGGCTGTTGGTGGCGTTGCGGTTGTCCGTTATGGTGACAATCCCCTAGAGGCGATTAAAAACATTAAAGCGAAAATAAAAGAAATCGAACCGGGATTGCCAAAAAAGACATTGGCTGATGGCACCATAAGCCAGATTAAAATTGTACCATTTTATGATCGGACTGGGCTGATCTATGAAACTTTGGGAACTTTGGAATCAGCGCTATTGCAGCAAATTCTCATTACGATTATTGTGGTCATTTTGCTGGTCGTGCATTTAAAAAGCTCGTTTTTGATCTCTGGATTATTACCCATTGCCGTATTGATGAGCTTTATTGGCATGAAAGTTTTTGGTGTGGATGCCAATATTGTCGCACTTTCGGGCATTGCCATTGCCATTGGTACGATGGTCGATATGGGGATCGTGATTACTGAAAATATTGTCAAACATTTGGATAAAGCCGCACCGGAAGAAAATCCATTAGAAACAATTTACCGTGCAACAACAGAGGTCGGCGGTGCCGTTCTTACAGCGGTCGGAACTACGGTGATCAGTTTTTTGCCGGTCTTTACGCTGCAAGCTGCTGAGGGCAAGTTGTTCAAGCCATTGGCTTTTACCAAAACATTTGCATTGATTGCCTCTGCCATTGTAGCATTAACAATCATTCCGCCAATGGCGCACCTACTCTTTAGCGGATCGATCAAACGTCTTAAACTGCGTCAAATATTTTATGCGATCTTGATACTCGTTGGTGGTTTCGTGATTGTAAAAATGCACGTGATTATTGGCATCATTATAACAGTTCTTGCTTTGATAGGTTTGGCAAAGAGCATCGAGCGTGTCAAGTGGGATGTTGAGCGAGTCTATAGTGTGAAATTATTTGGACTATCAATTCGTCTCAAACGTCCAACTCTTGATATGCTGGCAAATGCGATCGTTGTACTTGGAGTTGCCATTATTCTTGCACTCAATTGGCTTCCACTTGGAGCTGGTCGGAATAGCCTGGTGAATATTTTATTTGTTCTTCTGGCTATCGGGGGATTTTATCTTTTCTTTCGATTTGTGATAACAGTATATCCATCTGTTCTTGGCTGGGCTTTGGAGCACAAAAAGACTTTTCTGACGCTTCCAAGTTTCATACTGGTTTTGGGAGTGATGATTTGGCTTGGATTTAATTCGCTTTTTGGATGGCTGCCAAAACCAGTTCGAACGTTAAAACCTGTTTCTATTGTGGCGCACGCTTTTCCGGGACTTGGCAGTGAATTCATGCCATCACTGGATGAGGGTTCGTTTCTTTTCATGCCCACCACGATGCCGCATGCTGCCATTGGTGAGGTTAGTGATGTCTTGAGCAAACAGGACATGGCGATTCGCGCTTTACCGGAAGTTGGATCGGTTGTCGGTAAACTGGGACGCGCAGAAACGCCGCTGGATCCAGCACCCATATCAATGATCGAAACCGTGATTAACTACAAGGACGAATATATCACGGATGCCAATGGCAGAATGCTAAAGTTTGCCTTTGATGCTGACAGTATCGGAATTGCACGCGATGTGCACGGTGCTCCGTTGCTGGCGGCTGATGGGCTGGAGTATAATGTAAAAGGCATCTTTTTACGGGATGAACGAAATCAACTCGTGGAAACGAAACGGGGGCGGCCGTATAGAAACTGGCGTCCAGCGCTGAACCCGGATATAAATCCCGGCCGTTCGACCTGGGCTGGTATTCATTCTCCAGACGATATTTGGGATGAGATCATACGAGTTTCTAAAATTCCCGGAACAACATCAGCCCCCAAATTACAGCCAATCGAGACGCGAATTGTCATGCTGCAAAGTGGTATGCGAGCGCCGATGGGAATCAAAGTCAAAGGTCCTGACCTGGCAACGATTGAGAAAACAGCTCTTGATCTTGAGCAACTCTTAAAGCAGGTACCGAGTATCAAGGCCTCTACGGTTCAAGCAGATCGTGTCGTCGGTAAGCCGTATCTGGAAATTCATATTGATCGCGAAAAGATTGCCCGTTACGGCATTCATTTGGCAAATGTTCAAAATGTGATTGAAATCGCCATAGGCGGCAAGCCGTTGTCCCGAACAGTTGAAGGACGTGAACGCTATCCAATCCGTGTTCGCTATATGCGGGAATTGCGAAATTCCATCGAAGACATTGAAAATATACTTATTGCCTCTCCAAACGGACCGCAGATTCCATTGGGACAACTGGCAGCTATTAAATATGTTCGAGGGCCCCAAATGATCAAGAGTGAGGACACTTTTCTTACGGCCTATGTCATATTTGATAAAAAATCTGGATTTGCCGAATTAGATGTCGTGCAACAGGCACAGGAATTATTGGACTATAAAATACAAAGTGGAGAGTTGGAGATCCCGGCAGGAGTCAGTTACCGTTTTGCGGGCAGTTATGAGAACCAGATTCGCGCTCAAAAGAGATTGGCCATCATTTTGCCGGCTTCGCTTTTTGTAATTTTTATGTTGCTTTATTTCAAGTTTAAAAAAGTAACGACCACCGCATTGATTTTTTCGAGTATAGCTGTAGCATGGTCGGGAGGATTCCTTCTCATCTGGCTCTACGGTCAAACCTGGTTTATGGACATCTCACTATTTGGCATTGATTGGCGTCAACTTTTTCAGATTCATCCGATTAATTTAAGCGTAGCGATTTGGGTAGGATTTCTGGCACTATTCGGCATCGCCTCGGATGATGGTGTTCTTATCGCGACTTATCTGGATCAAAGTTTTGCGAAAAGCAATCCAACTGACGTCACTGCGATTCGACAAGCGACTCTGGAAGCGGGGAAAAAACGTGTACGTCCAATGATCATGACAACAGCGACAACAATTTTGGCTTTATTACCCGTTATGACATCATCGGGTCGAGGATCTGATATTATGATTCCAATGGCAATTCCGGCTTTTGGTGGAATGCTGATCGCCATTATCACAATGTTTGTTGTGCCGGTTTTGTATTCAGCTGCTGAAGAGAAAAAATTAGGTAACACAAGACGTTAAAAACCAAATTAGAAGCATATTACATCAAAACATTTATAAAAGGGTTGATTGCAAGTTCGACAGGTTTTAAGAAACATTGTAAAACAGAAAAAATGATAATTTTAAACAATCAGGAGAAAACAATGAAATACGCACTCTTTTTTATTCTGATGCTCGGGCTAGGCCGTTTTGCATTTGCCGACGACCAGAAGAACCATGATCACAGTCAAATGGAAAAATCTGAAAAAATGACATGCGAGCTCAAAGATGGTGAAGCCTGCACGGTCATCGCTGTCCCAACAGCTCAATGCGGTATGTGTGAAAAGACAATTGGCAGCGCTTTGGAAGGCGTCAAAGGTGTTACTTTGGCAAAAGTGGATGTGAAAGCGAAAACGGCGCACGTGCATTATACATCCGCCGATGTCCAGGTCTCCGATCTGGAAAAGGCAATTGCAGCCGTTGGTTATGATGCGAATAAGGTCACAAGAAATGAAGATGCTCACAGTAAATTACCTGACTGCTGCAAATCCGAGAGGTAAATTTTAATTCCATTGGGGGGATGGCATGTTCATTAAATTGCCGAGTTAGAGCAGAGTTCATGATAGTTTTAACAGAAAGGAAAAGTTATGAGAGCAGTTGTCGTAACAACGTTGTTGATGATAGCACATTTTACCTCACAGGGTTCCGCGCAGATGATGAATCCTTGGGGCGATGATGGCATAGACCATGACGGTCGTCATCATATGGACTGGCCCGACAGTGCTGAGGTGGTTACTCTGAATGGCACTGTAATAGTTGATTCTGACGATCATATGATGCCGCACTATTATCTTGATACGGACAATAGTGGTAAAGCGAATTATATGCTTGGTTTTGGCCCGTGGTGGTATGAGCCACCAAGTGGCGCCGAGCGTCCGGATAATGAGCAAGTGGTCGAGATTAAAGGATGGTTACACGAGGAATATGATGATCAAAGATACGACGATCACGAGGGCTTGCCAATGCTCGCCGTGATCGAAATTGACGGCATGGTCTGGCGTGATGAAGAAGGCACACCGCCGTGGTCCGGTAATTGGGTGCATCGCAATGCAAACGGCGATCAATTTGTTTTTTGTCCCACTGATAGCTCCAGCTGGTTGGAGTTTGGACGCGGCAGCATGATGGGAGGCGGCCATGGTGGCGGTATGATGTTTCCCGATTCGATTTATGTACAGTTTGAATTGATGCATCCCGATAGTCTTCCGGGATTTACTGACTCTAGTTGTATTGCCGGTTTTCATGTCAATCTTGCCGACGAAGTACGGCATAACATGATGGGAAATGGCAAGCATGGTATGGGCTTTCAGCAAGATATTAGGCATCGATTCCACTTCACACAAGAGATGATGGATGAACGCGGTATTCACGATCATGAAGGTGTTGAGCTGCGTTATTATGATAGTGAACGTGGCTGGCAACGTAGTTTGTCCGCTAATTATTTTGCACAGGAAAAAATCATTGATTACAGTGGCGAAACCGTTCACGAATATTATGGCTTGTTTGCAATCGGCATTGAAACCGGCATATATGACGAAAAAGCAATACCTGGCGATTTTGTGCTGGAACAAAATTATCCGAATCCATTTAATCCAATAACAACGATTCGTTTTTCAATTGATAGAGCAGACCCTGTTCGGTTGATGATCTACGATATTCTGGGTCAACAGGTTCGCGAGCTTGTCAACGGAAGTATCGCAGCTGGAGTACACAGTCTTCAATGGGATGCCCGGGATGATCGGGGCGAGTTAACAAGCGCCGGTATCTATTTTGTGGAGTTGATTCAAGGCAATCAAATTTTGATCAAACGTATGGTGCTGGCAAAATAAAGGTCAAAAAGTAAATTGTGAGGATTTAAAAAGTCAATTGACGATGTATCGTGTCGCAGAAAGATTAAATTGGCATAGTTCGTCTGTCGACCTGAGATAATTTTGAATTAGGCGTTGGTGCTGCTCGCGGGTGCGGGGATCGCGGGCGGGGGCCAGGACTTGGGACAGGTCGAACATCTGCCGCATAAAAGCTCCGAGGTACACACCACGTCATTCCGGCGCAGACCGGAATCTATTAAATAGTAACATCCGACCACCAGGATAGGCACCGGAGATCGCAGGGGAGCGCGGTTGCGGGGTGACTTGATCGATAAATGGAATCTTGTCAATCTCCTTTATAATACGATCAGTCTCGGTTCGGGCGACGATGATTTTTTGATGATGGCGGATATCCTCGAATGCAAGCTGCCGGCTGTGCCGTCTTTGCCATTTGTGCATCAGGTCGTAGTCGCCGTTGACGAATTCCCAAATGTGTTTAGGTGAAATTTTGTCAATCGGCTGTATTGGTTTATTTAGACGCGGCAAACCGGGTAGCATGTATGTGCGATTCACTTTTTGGGTGAATCGCACTCTTTATCTCTTGTGTGTTATTTTCTATGCCAATCATATGACATAGACCGCGTCATTGATCCTCCCTCATACCAGGTATACACTTCGTGGATGATGTTGATATCCGTAAAATCGAGTTCTCTTTCAATCATCTG
>CAYSNA010000097.1:0-14291 GCA_964432185.1 uncultured Cytophagia bacterium | reverse complement strand
CATCCGAAGGCTCGGTGCTGTTTTTGGCACACGAGGCGATGGTCAAGCCGCCGGCCAGCGCCGCAAGTCCTGTTGACGCTTTTTTCACAAATATCCGTCGTGTGCAATGGTGTTCGCTCTTCATAGGGTATCCTCTTTCTTTATCTCATTTCTATTTTTTTCAATCTGTAGTAAAAACGTATTGCATTTTTACGTTCGTCAGAACCAGACCGGCTTGCTGGTGTTGTTCCGGCATAAAAACAGGTGAAGGTTCAGCACTGGTATTTTCGCCGCGAATCTCAAGGTCGCCCGAGTACACAACATTATAATCTCCGGTGATGTGTGTCTCGATATTGCATTTATACAACCCCGGTCCAACACCACGGCCGGTCAAGTCAAACGAATACTGACTCTCCACGCCCCATGTCGGCGTCGGCCCGGTCATGGCATCGACATGTGCTTCCCTGCCGCCCTCCGACCATTTTGCCTTGCTGCTCCAGGTTGAACAGACGTAGCGGGAGTTAAAGCCGCCGTTCGCAAGCCAATCGCTGACAAACAGCGATTTTATAAACGCGCCGTTTTCATGTTCCAGCCACACAACGGTCTGATATGTTGGATACGGCTCGGCTACATATTGAAGATAAAAATCAACATCGAGGGTGCCAAGCGCTTTGATGAGAATCGGGGAATCCAGCGTTGCTGTTGTGCCGTTTTTGACATCAGTTAATCGCAGCAACACGGTATCGGAGGCATCACCGAGCACCGTCCAGGTTAACGAGCCGTTGTTGATGGTCTCGGTAATTTGCTCCCACGTGACGCCATTGTCGCGGCTTATATCGATTTTAATTGTGGGGCCGGCATTTTTTGACGACCAGGTGATATCGACATTGCCGTGTAGAAACCACACATCACCGCCGTCCGGCGTCAAAATCGTCAGCTCGACCGGTTGCGGATTAGTCGAGTTTTTATCGCAATAGAGAAAAATTAATGAGCAGGCTATGAGCAAAAAAACAAATAGTCGTGTCACACGAAGATCCTTTTTCAAAATTCGATGTTTATTATAATAATTATTTCGGTTAAATGCATGCTTTAATGCGGTTTTGCCTCAATGTTACTAACTTTTACAGTGAGGGGCTGATAGGCCGAATCAATAATTTTTTTCATCTCGGAATAATCATGCGTCTCCGCCAGGCCGATAACAAATTGATTATTTTGACGAACAATGGATTTTTCCATACCCAGCCGTCCGAAACCAAAAACGGTCATTTCTTTATTCATCGGCCAATAGGAATCGGGCTTTTTGTCATCCAGACTTTGGACTAAATAGATGGATCGATGTGTCGCCACATCGGAAAAATAGAGCCACTCACCCGGCTCGCCCAACGCATCGATGTCGCCGTCCCATTTTTCCGCGCACATTGTTTTGATATTGCCGAGGCGCACGCAAAAGTCCGACTCTACTTCGAGCAAGCCGCCGGGCGTGCCTTCATATAAAAACCAGTACGGCGGCCTCAAGGTGAGATAGGTCAAGCGCGCATAATCCGGGAAAATATCCCAGCGACATCGCATTTTTTTATCCAGGGATTCGGACAAAATAGTGACTTTGACCGGCCCGTTCTCAACGATCCAGCTATCAGAGACTTCTTTTCCGGGGTGATTGTAGCCTTCCGGATAGCCGGAATTGGGCAGACCGCGATACATGCCGCCGGAACCGGACTGCGATTCCTCGCCGAGACCCGGATTATAACTGAGCCAGTCATTACCGTCCACATCATCCAGGCTTGCGAAACCGGCGCCGAAACGATGGTAAAAATAGGTTGCGGTCGGCGTGTTGATTTTAAAGCTTTCCTGTTCTTCGTGCCACACATTTGGTTCAACCGACACAGCGGCAGCGTCACCGGATTGTGATTGCGCTCCAGTTGAATCGCCAATATAAAGTTGAAAATATCGCGTCGTGTTGGCGGGCGTGATGCCGGGCATAAGAAACGTTAAAAGTCCGGAATTCCTTGTGGATGAATCGGCATAAAACTGGATCGGCGTGATCGTGTTCAACCGATGACCGGGTTTATCGGTTTCAACCAGTTTAAGCGCGGATGCATCAACTTTATCTCCGAGAAACTTTTTCAGGTCGTAAAGCGATAGTTCCACCTCCACCGGTTTATCGTGACGTTGCGCCGAACCGGACTCTACGGATAGAAAAAGCCGGAACGATGACTCCGGCTCTAACCATTCAGTTTTATTACTGCACGCAATGAGTGAAAAAACAAGTAGCAGAATCGACAGATATTTCATGAACTCCTCAAAAATTTGCTTATTTCTTTTTCACCGGCAACCAGACGGCCATTTCTCCCACGCCTCGATGATTCCAGGCGTAATAGGGCACGGCGCGAAAATCCTGTTCAATCGGTTTGTCGGTGCGCTCGGCGGTGCCGCTCAGGACGATGAGACCGTTCAGCACATGCTCCTGAAATTGTGCGTCAAAGTCGGCATCAACATCGAGCGCCAGGTTGCTGACGCGACCATAATTATCGACCGCCTCGGCACAATAGACGATGGGGCCGCGCTGCAACGCCAGTTTGTCGGTATTTTCGGTGACCAGCTCATGCGATTTTATTTTTTGAACGGACATGGGCAGCTGCACCTCAACCTTGTCGCCGGCGTGCCATGTTCTCGTTAAAGTGATGAAACCGTTAACCAGAGTCATGTTCTGCGCCTCATCATTCAACTTTAGCTCCACAGAATTCGGCGTCGAATTGATGACCGAATAGAGATCGCTCGGCAGCGGTTTATTGTTTGCCCAGCCCGGCAGCCGTAGTTTCACGGTGAACCGTGCCGACTTTTCCGGATTGATCGTCAGGACAATTCTACCATCCCACGGGTACTCGGTCTGCTGTGTGATGGAAACTTTTTGTGATTTAAGCGCAATCGACGCCTCGCCCGCGGCAAACATCGTCACAAAAATGGTATCGGCGCGATGCGCATAAAAATAGCCGGGTAAGGATGGAATAAAGCGGGAAATATTTGACGGGCAGCAGGAACAATCAAACCACGCCTTGCGCGTTGTCGATCCCTGGTTAAAGGTCGTTTTGCCATCAAACGCCAGACAATTGGGATAGAAATAGGTATCGCCCTCCAGCGATACGCCGGAAATGAGTCCATTATAAAGCGTGCGTTCAAGCACATCCAGATATTTGGCATCGCCCTTGAGCAAGAACATGCGAAAATTCCACATCACATTGGCGATGGCCGCGCAGGTCTCGTTGTAAGAAGTGGCATTCGGCAGCTCGTAATTTTCACCGAACGCCTCGCCGTCGCGCCTGGCGCCAATGCCGCCGGTGATATAGAGTTTTTTCGATACCACATTATTCCAGATCCGGTCCATCGCCGCGATATACTGCGGATCGCCCGTCAGCGCCGCGATGTCGGCAACGGCCGAGTAAAAGTATCCGGCGCGCACGGCATGCCCGACCGCCTCATCCTGTTCAAAAATTGGTTGATGATCCTGTGAATAATCACCGAATAGATCATGTCCGTCGGCATTGCCGCGCTGGTCGACAAAAAATTTCGCCAGATTCAGATATTTCTTTTCGCCGGTGACCCGATATAATTTGATCAAGCCAATTTCCACTTCCTGATGGCCAGGAGGCGACATGAGTTTCCCTGGCCCAAATGTGTCGGCAATCAGATCGGCATTTTTGATCGCAATGTCGAGAAATGAACGTTTGCCCGTGACCTGATAAAACGCCACCGCCGCTTCGTACATGTGCCCGGCATTGTAAAGTTCATGGCCGCCGCTAATGTTGGACCAGCGTTCCGGCCCACCCGACCAGGTTGTTGGCGGTTTATTCGGATCAATGGAACGCCAGGTCATAATGTAGCCATCCTCTTCCTGCGCCGCGCCGATTTTGGCGATGAGTTCATCGAGATAGGCTTCCAACGCCGCATCCGGAAAAGTAGCGAGCGAATAGGACGCGCCTTCAATGATTTTGTAGACGTCAGAATCATCAAAGGGATAAGGCGTATTAAAAATTCCCTCTTTTGTCCCGGCGGCAATTTCAAAATTGGCTACCCGTCCCGTTTCTTCACATTTTTGAAACGAAAACGGAATGGTCACCTGGCGATTCGTATCGAGTCGATGCCGCCAAAAGGAATCGTTCAATGTGACGCTGGTAAACGGCACCGGTTGAATTGGATAATCCCGACGTTCCGGTTTGGAGCAGACCAGCAACACCACAAAAAGCCCAAGGATGATAGGTCGTAACATGGTTTTTGTCCTTAATTTAGGATTCTTTGAACAAAAGAGCGAGCAGCGCCGCACCTCGCATGGATGATTGATCGACAAACACATACTCCTTGTCGGACATCCATTTTTTCTTGGCCCGGATGATCGAATCGCTGACTACACCACCGGTGATATGCAGTTTTTCACTCAATTTCAATTTCGCGTTCACTTCAATTAAATGATTTTTTTGATATTCACACAGTCCTCGAACCATAGCGGTAACGAGCTGGGTGCGCGATGTTTCAGCGGTCATGCCCTTAAATTCAGCTTTAAGTGGATCGAGCGAATAGCGCGACCCCATAAGATATGGCACATACTCGACATAATTCTCTTTATCGATCCATTCATCGATGGCATCCGGTAAAAAGTAGTTAAAAAAGAAATTGTTCGACATTTCGCTACAACAGAGCTGTTTGAACCACTCATACGCCTTGCCGCCGGCATTCATCACGTGTAGGGTCAACCATTTGTTTGGCAGCACGTGTGTGCGCACATTATAATGTGGCGAAGGCGAACATTCGGACAAGCAGATGAGCAGAATTTCGCTGGTGCCGTTCACATTGATGACATCGCCGGATTCCTGAATGCCGGCAGAGTAAGCGGCGAGTACAGCATCGTTGCCGCCAATCAGCACATGCGGTTGTCCTTTGAATCCCAGGTCGTGGGCCAAGTTTGCATGGACACGGCCAATACTCTCATAGGCAAGTTTGATCTCCGGCAAAACCTGGATGGAAATGCCGCACGCCTCGGCGATGGATTGATTCCAGGCTCCATCATTTTTGACCGTATTGTATAATCCGGTAAGAGAAGCGGAGGACGGATCAAGGGCAAATTCCCCCGTAAGCCAGGAACCAAAAAATGTGTTCGAGTGGCCAAATTTGAACGTCCGATGATAAATATCGGACAAATGTTTTTTGATCCACAACATGCTCGCCAGCGAGCATCCACCGGAGACCGGCATGTTGCCGGTATACTCGAACAGATAATCCAGACCAATGGTATCGATAATCCATTGTGCTTCCTGACGGGAGCGCTGGTCCAGCATCAAGATTGCCGGATGAAGCGCATTGCCGTTTTCATCCAGCGGTGTGAGCGCCGGCGTTGTTCCGGAGATCGAAATGATCTCGACATCCGCCAGTTCGTGCCGCAAAACCGAACAGCCCTTTTGAAACGCCCGAAGCCACTTTTCAGGTTCAATATCGCCAAACAATCCGTTGTTGTAACTGTTTATCTCATACGACTCGGTATACTGTTTGATGAGTTCAACATCGTGATCCAGCGTTTCAAAAACACCCATTTTGAGCCCAGTGGTTCCGATATCAACGCTAAGAACTTTCATAGTCCCCTCGCTTTCTGGATTCAACTATGTAAAAGCTGCTCCCGCTCACAAATTTTTAAATTCTCCCGGCAAAAAGCCTTCGCGAGAGATGGCCGCGCGGATTTTGTCAATCTCGCTCTGTGGCGCCAACGGCATGGGCGCGCGCGGTTCGTCACCTTTCAAGCCGACAAGATTCATCGCCGCCTTGACACCGGAGACGCCATACGAACCTGACACAGCAGATGTCAATCGGCCCAGACGAACGTGCAGATCGCGCGCTTTTTCAACGTTGCCGGCGAGCCAGGCGTCATATAATTCGACAACCTGGTCCGGCAGAACATTGGCCAGAGAAATAATGCCGCCGCGGGCACCAATGTGCAGTGATGGATAAAAGGTGCTGCTCGAACCGGAAAGAATGGAAAAATCACTGTCGGGATCAATGACATTCAAATATTTACCCGGACCATCGGATGATGAATCTTTAATGCCAACGATGTTGGGATGCGCCGCCAGAGCGGCAAGAGTAGTCGCCGGCACTTTGACGCCTCCGGCAAATTGCGGCGCATTATAGAGCAAAACCGGAATCGGCACGGCGTCGGCAATTTTTTCAAAATGCGACCGCAGCACATCACCGGTCATATAGTTGGCAAAATAACCCGGCGTGAGCACGCTGATGTAATCAAAACCCATTTCGGCAACGCGTCTCGATTTTTCAATCGTCTCCCGCGTCGATTCGCACGCCGTGCCGACCATGATTATCTTGTCGCCCTTGGTGTCAGCAAACACCTCCAGCACCTGCCACTGTTCCTTGTCGGTGAGGCTGCGAAATTCGCCGTTCGAACCGAGCGCCAAATAACCTTTAAGCCGCGAGCGACCGTAAAACTGTAAATTATCGCGCAGATGATCGAGCTGCAACTCGTCATTCAAAAAGGGCGTATTAACCGGGGCGAAAACACCCGAGAGATTCTGTTTGTTGGACATGGCTTTTCCGTATTCAATCGAACATCATCAAAAGAGGGCTAAAAGTCATTTCAATATAAGCATTTCTTGGTTGAATTTAATACCATTTTTATGCTGATTTTTGCGAACAGACGACCATGATTATCGTCGCTGCGTATCAGCATTCTATTTATTTTTACCCAGCTACAAATTGGATGGAAATGTTTATTCGTGCCGCGCTGTTGTCCTGTGTCAAGAAAGTGAGAAAACATGAAAAAACCGAATTGTTTACAACAACAGAACAAGATCATCCTGTTTGACGGTGTGTGCAATCTTTGCTCGGCCTTTTTGCACTTTGTTTACAGATTCGATAAAAAGGCGCATTTTAAATTCGCCTGGATTCAATCGGATGAGGGGAGTGAAATCCTGCAGTGGCTCGGTTTGCCGACGAGCACCTACAACACCATTGTTTATATAGAAAAGGGTGCGGCTTTTTTCAAATCAACGGCATTTTTGAATATTGTCAAATATCTGACTTTTCCCTGGCCGCTTTTTCGGATTGGTTTTGTGTTGCCGCGCTTTTTTCGCGACTGGATATACGACCTTGTGGCGAAAAATCGATACAGATTATTTGGCAAAAAAGAGACCTGCCTGGTGCCAAGCGGAGAGTTGCGAGCGAGATTTCTGACATCCGAGTTCAATGAATAAAATGGCGGTTTCCGGCCACAACAGGGGATAACCTGCGTCGTGGCCGGAAGCCTCTGTGCTGACGACATTGAAGAATCGTCGATCGGCACGGAATTAGTCAAGCTGAAAAACCAGCGTCGGGTCCATCATGTATCGCCCGAAACGTTCGCCGTACAACGCCAGGCCGTGCGGCAAACTGTCGTCCACTTCAAGTCGAATGACAAGCTCGCCATTTTGTTGTGCTTTCTGCAATACCGAAACCGGGATTTTAGCATCGACCACATACCCATAGGAGCCGGCTTCGTGCAACCGTCTGTCCTGTTTTTGAGAATGCCAGGAAAGAATGCCGCGTGAATCTGCCGGATCGTCAGCCAAATCAAAAACACCAATCGCCTGACCGTTAATGCGCACGCGCACGGCGGATGGGAACTCGGTCTCGTCAGTCATGGGATAAGCGTTCTTGTTGGCGCTGTTATCGAACGTGCCCTTGCCGCGCATATAATCGCCGCCAACCTCAACTCCCTTGTCCTTGCCAAAAAGTTGCTTGGCCGACGCTTCAAATTTCAGCGAAGCCGTCGCAATATTCTCCACACTCAGATCGCTCGGCCATGTGACTCGGTACTCAAAAAAACCGGCGCCCGCACCGTTAACTTTGAGGCCGTCCATCACATCCCACTGCTTTAAAGACCATTCGGCGCCGCTAAAAGAGTTCGGCGCAAAACGTAAAAGTTTCAGCTTGTTATCCTTAACAATCCGTAGTTCCTCTTTTTTCGCAACGCCATCGGATACAATATAGGTGGTAAAGTTGCGGTGCAAGACTGTGCCCGTCGCGTCCTTCAAGGTCAATCCAACAACCACCACAGCGTTTTTGTCCGGCATGGTAATGTCAACCGGCTGAAATTCCTTGTTCATCCACGGTGCATACGGCGCTGAAATTAATTTTTGCCCATAGGTTTCGAATGTGCCGAGATCATCCCAGCCGAACACGTCAAACTGCAGCAGCAGCGTCTCCCCCACCTCGCGGTCCGTCATGAACGAGGCGTAAATCGGCAGGCTCACGGTTTCACCCGGCGCCGCGTTTTGGCTGATGTCCTGACCCGTCGAAATATAAAATTCAGCATGCAAATCATTCAATGTCATGCCGGGGTAAATTTCCTCAAAGCCGGTGTATTTTTGCGACCGATCAAATTTGACATAGCCGTTCCATTCGTTGATCACGTCATGATGTTCGGTATACAACCAGCCGGCAATTTTGGGATGGCGACGGAACTCGTTCATCATGCGATGATAATCCCAGCTCCAGTCCACATCGCCCGTGCTGCCTTCATAGCCCCAGACATTGCCGCACTCGCTGTTGATGTTGGGCTGCAGTTTCTGACTTTTGCCCTTGACAAAATTCCAACTGGAGTGCTTGAATGTTTTGGCGGAAACATCATCGAGAAAATCTTTCCAGGCATAACCGGGCAAGTAGGCATGCCAGGTATTCAGATCCGTATCCACATGATCGTAATTGCACGGCGAGTTGTCCTCTACCAAACGCGACGGATCAAGCTTTTTGGCGTAGTAATACATCTCCTCGACCCAATCCTGAGTCTCCTTGAGATATCGACGCTCGTTCCCCTCGCCGGAAAACAAACCCCAGGTTTCATTAAAAAGCACCCAGGAAAATATGGAGGGGTGGTTATAGTCGCGATCGATTATACCGTCGAGGGCGACTTTGGTTTCACGGCGCATATCCTCATCCGGTTCGCCCCAGCTATTCGGCACATCGGCCATGATGAGAAATCCGAGTTTATCCGCCCAGTACAGTTTTCGCGGCATTTCAATTTTAACGTGCACGCGCTGGCCGTTCAGGCCAAGTTGCCGCGACAGTAAAATCTCATTGCGCATAAACTCGTCGGTCGGAAAGGTATAAAATCCATCAGGATGATAGGCCTGATCCAGCGCCAGTTGCAGATAAATCGGTTTGTTATTCAAATAGACATAAGTGTAATCTTGACCGGGAAATTTTTCGACGCTGATTTTTCGCATGCCGAAATAGGTCGAAACACGGTCAATAGCTCCGTCGATATCGACGCGCGCATTCACCTCATACAAAAACGGATCATCGAGCGACCACAGTTGTTGATTTTTGATATCGACAGTAAACTCGCTAACCTGTTTGCCCTTTTTTAAAGCCATACGCGTACTCGGCACATTGCCGGTTTTAAATTGAATTTCAACAACACCGTCTTTTTGCGGCGCGTCGCTGAGATAAGCTTTGACCGTTACTCGCGATTTGTCAATATCCGGGCTAAAATGAATCTTTTCAAAAAACACCTGCGGCCGCGCCTCAAGATAGACCGTTTGCCAGATGCCGCGGGCGTTGCCGTAGCCCTGTTTGCCGTAAAGTTTGAACGCATGCTCGGTATCATCAACACGAAGGGTGAGCTCCTGCTCGCTGCCCCATTTTACCGCATTGGTGATCTCAAATTCGAATGGTGTGTATCCGCCTTTAAACTGGCCAACCTCGTTGCCGTCCAACCAGCCCGTGGTCAACCAATCGCTCGCGCCAACAATGACAAAAATACGCTGTCCCTTCCACTCTGCCGGCACCGTGATATTTTTCTTGTACCAGCCGATGACCGCTTCATCGGCCAAGCCGGACAGCTCCGAACCCCAGGGAAACGGCACGAGGATTTGTTGCGAAAATTCTTTGCCGTCGAACCACTTTTCGGACAAGCCCAAATTGGCAGCATCAAACTCGAACGCCCAGGCGCCGTTCAGATTGAGCCAGTCGGCGCGCTCAAAATCCGGCCGCGGATGCTCGGGCAGCGGTATAGATGTCTCGGCGAAAGCAGATAGAATCAGAATTAAAATCAAAAATGCCAGTAAAGAGGATTTGAACATGATGCAGCTCCGTTTTTTGGGGAAGGACAATCCAGTTATTTTTGTGGACAAAAGATAGAAATTTTGCAGGCATATACAAAGAAAAAGCGCCCGGATGAGCGCTTTTTCTCAGGACGTTTTCTTTAGAACAAATTGGGATCGGTCGCTCTTGACTACATTCTTGATAAATTCACGAAAATTTTCAAAAGCCTCGACCGGGATAAGCGGGCTGAGAATGCAAATTGTACGCACATATTGCATCGACTGGCCTTCAATTTTAAAGGCGGTTGAAAACGTGGCAAAATCCGTCTGCAGCGTCATAGTATCCGGCGCCGCTTCCAGTTCATAACCGGCAGGCAACTCGAGGCGCAGGGTGTCGCTATCCATATAAGCATATTTATAATAGATCGGAAACAGGCGCTCCTCCTCATCCGGAATGCTGTCGCCGGACTTGCGTGTCATCACATTTGGATTGAAGAAGAGACGATCGACGCTGCGCTTGGCAAATTTCGGGACTATGCCGGACAAATCCATCTGCACCGGAAAACCCAGGTTATCCGCGATATTGCACAGCGTGTAACGTTCCATAGAAATGCTCGGCTGATAACGCCCGGCAAATTGTTCCAGCCACAATTTTTCATCGTGCCTATCTTTGGCATAAAGCGCCGAGCGAAAATAGTCACCCTGATTTCCCGTGGCTTTAAAAAAGGAGGAAAATTCAAGGTCACCGCTTGGTCGCAACACCCCTTGCACCAAACCGGTCCATCCGTTATCTGTCGCGTGGCTTTGTGGCGTACGCCAAATTTCACCGGTTTTGTCCTTTATGACAAACACGTCGCACCCTTCATAGGTGTCCGGAACAAAATTGGACGGCATCAGGTCAGCCGTACATTCCAGCCAGATCGTGTCGCTCGCCAGCGGCACCACCGCAATCACATGGTTAAATTGATTCGACGGAAAATCGGAAAACAGCAAACCGTGGTCGCGTGTTTTGACCATGGCTGGGTAAGCCTTAATTCCAGCAATGTCAAGCATGGAAATCATCAACGACGTCAAATCCTTACAATCGCCATAACGATTATCGAAAACCGATTGCGAGGTGTGCGGCTGCCAGCCCGACAAACCGGGCTCAATGGCGACGTATCGGGTGTATTGTTGCAGAAAGGCGTACAGATTTTCGACAATCTCGCGTTCACCGTTCGACGTGCTGACAACATTTTTGACCCTGGCAATCGCCTCGTTATCCAGGCCAAAAACATCGGCCGTGAGATCGCGGTACCATTGTGCATAGGTATCCCAACTTTCGAACGAGCCTTTGTATCGGCCGAGAGAAAATTCAACCGGGGCAAATATAATCGCCTTCTGCAGGCGGTGCTCCGGCGGCATATAGGATTCGTCTTCCACCGGCTTTATCGCATTCAACGTCCACGTCAACGTTCTTCGTTTGCCCGTCTCCTCAACAATCGGTTCAACATCCACATTGACAACATGCGTTTTATACGCCACATCCGGATTGATGACGAGTTGATACGATGCCATCATTACCGGGATATCTTCCTGCGGAAACCAGTCGGGCCAGAAAAAAAGCGATTTGATATCCTGCGTATACTCGACCTCAAAAACATATGGATAACTCGAATAACTCAAATCAAAATAGTCATAAGTGGCATCGTTGTACAAAATATGTCCTGGTGAATAATGAAACGACTCAATGTCATCCTTTTTGAGCTTGCGAATGACCTCGCCGCCCGCTGTTTCGATGTGCGCTTTGATGGCCGACGTTTTGATAAACTGTGATTGCGAAACAAGCATCTTTGCATAGTCGTTACCGGCATTGTTAAAGATCAACACTTTGCGCTGGTATGTGTACCTGGCCTTGTTGATGTTATCAACTTCAAGACGTTGGGATTCGGACAACACCAGGGCATCCACCTTGTCCGGCCACAAAGATTGTAAATCGGCATGCGCCGTTTGACCGACAAGGAGCGCGGCACAAAAAAACACGTACGCCATTTTTATCATCACTCACCACCTACGCGTTTGAGTACGATTTGTCCCTGATCCGCGCTGACGATCTTTTCGTACGCATCGCGCAGGCGTCCATAATCATCGGGTGGATATATATTGCGACTCAGCATAAACAGGCGTTGATAATTGACACAGGTCGAATCCTCCGTGCAGGCACAGCCAAAGCGCAACAAGTCGATTTGGGTGTTCATTGGCGGCGGCGCTTCAACCACGGAAAAGCTGCCGGGCAGGACAATTGATACATTCTCTGTCTCGGAATACCGGTAGATAAAATCAACCGGGAAGGTGCGTTTCTCGTGTTTGAACGGATTTGTGTCGAGCCGCGATAACAAAATCGGCGACAGGTACATTATATCGCCGCCCATTTGACAATAATTATCGACATGGTAATCCATTTCAATGACCAGCGGCATATCAACTGATTCAACATTACTCACGGAAAAGGAATCCAGTGTCGCTTCCTCAAATTGCTCTGTCAACTAGTCCTGCAGGTACTCGTCATAATCTTCGCCTTCGAGTGACGAGCGTTCGACGATCCCCGCATAGTCCTCATAGCGCCGCACTGTTTTGCAGTGCAGTACGCCGTGATCATCCAGTTCTGCAGTCGTCTCGGTGAGAATCATATTGGTTGATTTGGGCGCGGGAATGTCACGAATCCGGCCGATCTTGCCCTGCACCAACAAACCGCCGTTGACAATATCATACGCCGGCAGCATTCCATACGGCACATACTCGCTCGCGGCATCGAGAAAAATATCCTGGCCGCCGAGCATCACGTGCGCCAAAACCCAATTGAATTGGGTGAGCTGGACCCAGTTTGTGTGGAACATGCCGTTTGACCGCGTGCTGATCAAAAACGGATTGGCTTCCACATCCAGATGACCGAGCAAATTGATGAGCAGCAGATTTTTCTCGGCCGCGGTGCCCTGCCGATTATCAAAAACCTCTTTGGGCTTGAGCAATTCATCGCTGAGAAAATTCTTGCTGCCGGAAGTTTCGACGCTGTCACGCACAAACTCGTACAACAGTTTAATTTTGTCTCGATTGTTCGAGGCCTCGGCCGTATAGGCCAGAGCAAAATCATCCAGTTTGCTCCTTTGCTCCAGATAAGGCTCGTAAAAATCATGAACCTGCTCGGCCAGATCATTCCAGGTTTTGATAAATGTGTAGTCCACATAGGCATTTCGAAAACTCACGAGTTGAAAATACAGCGCGGCAAGATAATCATCCATACTGGCGACATAAGGTTCTTCACGCAACGCCGGAATATCTTCCAACTGCCAGGTGAACTGCGCATTGAGTTTGGTGCCGTTGCCGAGCACTTCCGAACGAATTGGCTGCACATCCTCTTCGCGAATATTGGTGAAAAACGTATTGTATCGAAAACCGGGTGGGATCGTCACGGTCAGTTGGCTTAACATCGTGTATTCATCACTCTGAAACATCCAGGGCTCGAGATAGGTGATGTACTCGGAAAATTTGTTGTACGACAGCTCCACAATGGCGCCAACTTGCACGGCCGGAAACGTAAACACCTTGAATTCGTAGTTTCCGACTTTTTCAACAAAAATATCCGACTTTTTCACTCTGATTGTTTCGCCATTCGGCAGAATGGTGTGCGCCTTGAGGCCGGTTATTTTATCCTCGTTAAAATAGGGAATCCTGACATCAACCTTTTCCATCCCTGTTTCGGCCAAAATCTTTTTGCGCGTGTGATAGAACATCTCGAGTTCAAAATTCTCGTTGATTCTCATCTGTTTGGTGTTGAACAGAATGACAATATCCGCATCCGGATCGGCCGGGATCGACGTCAATTTCTCATGCTCTTTTGGCACAACACCGAATTTGGCAACCGGAATAACAGAGCGTTCCTGACTCCATGACCATGCGCATAAAAGTAATAGCAGCACTACCAGCAATCTCGTGAACTTGTGCATAATGTTTCCCCTTTATCATGTATGATTTTATAAAAAGACAAAAAGAGAGCTGATTTTTCCCCATTCATTGATCCTTGTGCGCTGTTGTTTTTAACAAAAGATCAAATAATCCCGCTGAAAACTGAAACAATAGAGGTTATTTATCTGCGTTGCCTCTCAATCAATATTATTTTTTAGAGCCTCCATCGCCACCCACGGCACGCTCAGCACGAGTTCCCCATGATGTGCAGCGTGCCGGTTTAGTTCGAGCTCC
>CAYSNA010000096.1:0-14295 GCA_964432185.1 uncultured Cytophagia bacterium | reverse complement strand
GTTCTGGACCGCCTCGACTGACGTCGACAGTTTGTCGCTTAATTATCTTGGTGATAATCTTTTTGGCGGTTTTATTTCCGGCGCATTCGAGCTGGGCGATACGCTTTTTTATCAATTTAAGGTGAAGGATGTGACGACCAATCCGGTGCAGGGTTTGTCGCCGGTGTATGAAATGAGGCTGAATGTTGAAGATTTTGAATCCGGCCTGCACGATTGGGAAACGCAACCCGGCGGTTGGGGTGTGGATGGCCTGCGCAAACGATCCGGCGACTATTCGTTGAGCGAAAGTCCGAATGCCGATTATCCCAATAATGCCAACCTGACCGTAACCTTGAAGCGGGGGATCGATCTGTCCGATATCGGCTCCGCCCAATTGGTCTTGTGGCAGATGTACGGCTTTCAGCCGGGTGATTCGGGACATGTTGAGATCAGTATTGATGAGGGAGCAACATGGCGGCGGTTGAGCGAATCCCTGAGCGGCGCGGGTTCCAGTACGTTCGAAAAAGCGATATATTATATTACTGATGTGAACAATAGTGACAACGTGCTCTTGCGTTTCCGCTTCACTTCGGATGCGACCAATAGCGGTCCCGGCTGGTTTATCGATGATATATCCATCGAAAAAATACCTGATGCGGTGGTCGCGCAGGAAGAAACATTGCCGACAGAATTTGCGCTGTTTGCCAACTATCCCAACCCCTTTAATGCGACGACCATTGTGCGTTATGCGTTGCCGCGCCAGGCCGATGTTCAATTGGCCATCTATAATACGCTTGGACAGAAAATCGTTACGCTTGTGGATGAAGCAAAAACGGCCGGAATCCATTCGATCTCCTGGAATGGCCGTAATGCGGACGGACAACTTGTGCCGAGTGGTCTGTATCTCTATCGCTTGCAGGCAGATGAATTCACTGCTGTGCGCAAGCTGATGATGATAAAGTAGGGAAGAGGGAAAAAGGAGCATGGAGAAAGGAACGAAATGGTTCTGTTTTTTCCATTTTCCTTACTCCTTTTTCCATAGTCCCTAATGCTTTGCAATGAACGATACGTCCTGTACCGTCGTCTTTCCCCCAAGGACCTGGACAAGGTCCAGTCGGCCATCGCCGTTGGCATCGTGACCGCCCCAGAATTCGCCGCTGTCGATGGTGTTGTTTCGATTCGCATCCAGCAGCACGGCGATATAGTATTTGCCGCCCACCAGCTCGTCTATTTCATAGCTGCCAAATCGATTCAACACATCCCGCTTGCCGGCCCAATTGATGTCCTGCAGGTTATTGGTGTGCGTGGCCACCACAATGATGGAGCCGCTCGTTCCCTGCGCATCACCCGGCAGCACTTGCCCGGTGATGGTGCTGTCCGCCTTGTTCTCCAGCGTGTCCGGAGTGCAGTTGAGAAGAATGATGGCCATTAATAATAAAAGTCCTAATTTATTATTCATGAAATACCTCATACAATGCTCAATGGTTGATTTGACATCCGGCATTTGAAATTCGTCATTTGTAATTTGAAATTTATTGGATTCCCTGCCAGCCGCCCTGGCGTTTGGGTTCCTCTTTGCCGATATTGTATAGCCACAAGCCGCAACCGGCGCCGGGTTGCGCCAAACCCTGGCCGCGAAGCCTGATTTTATACACCCGGTTGGCGCGCATGGAAACGCGATTTTTCTCTTCCGAATGCCACCATTTGAAACGCGGCAGCTCATCGTTGCCGGTTTCTTTATCGCCGTACTGGTACACGCGGCGTAATATCACCTTGTTTTTTTTAACGTCGATCAATTCAAAAATAAAATAACCGCCTGGCCAGGTGTAACCGCCGGCCCACCAGCTAATATCGGCCTTGCCTTTGCCCGTGGTTTTAAACAAGAGTTCCTGTGGTTTTTCGTCTTTGACTCGCACACCAACCCATTCGCTTTTCACTGGCGCGTCAATTTGTTCACACGATAGAATGAGCAGGATTGTGATGGCGAGAAATAGTGTTAGAAATGCTTTCATTCAGGTATCCGATGTAGTCAGCTTTTAGCATAAGAATTTAAAACAAGGTAGAAAATTCGCTCTTTAAAAGCAATGCACAAGCTGTGAAGATTCGCTCAACCTCATTGAGTTTTTGCTTGCTTTTTTGCTGAAATTTGTCTATCTAATAACGTTTTTGATCCGCCTTTTTGGCCTGCCACAAATGTGCAATTGCTGCTGAGAGCGATGAAAAAAATTACTATGTCTATTTATATTCAAAAAGTAAGCAAAGCATAAATCAATCCCAATTCATTTAAATTTATGAGGAGGTAGCACATGAAGAAGTTGCTATTTGTTATGGTTGCTGTTGTTCTGGCAACGACATCAATTTTTGCTGTGGATGTTCAATTCCCTGCAAAAGATACTGATGCTCTGCCGGCACAAGCAACCCGTCTGGAAAAATCCGATGTGTCGAATACTGAAGCGCCAATTGATATTCGCACAACGACAAGCGTTGAAGCCAATTTGCCGGGTACGGTGGTTGGTGAAACCGCTTACAATTATCAAACCAATGACAATCTACACGACCGCATTTGGTATGATGTAGCGTCAAAATCCGTTCACGTCCAATGGATGTATGGCGATATCGCTCAAGTTCCCGGTTTTGTTGGTCGACGGATGCGTTACAATTTTTGGGATGGCGCCAATTGGCTGCAACCCGGAACAGGTATCCCGATTGAAACGCAGCGCGCCGGTTATGGCGCTCTCGCCGTTGATGCCAATAATATTGCAATTCCGACATCGCACCACACGACTACGAACGAAGAGGCGACGCGCGTATTTTATGATTTTGCCTCGGGTTTTGGCTTCTTCAGTCAATCCGATGTCTGGAATGCACGGGAAGACGGCACCAAAGATCTGGAACCGTTCTGGCCGGATATCGCTGTTGATCCATTTCAGGATGTCTGGTATGTTTCCGCAACCAACAACAACCAGGATGACTGGGTGCGTCTGCTCAACGGCGTCAATGACAATATCATGTTCTGGCGTTCAACTGACCGCGGCGCGAGTTGGTCCGATTGGGTGGCGATGTTCCCGGATACCAGCACTTATAAGTTGACATCTGGCGCTTCCGGTGCTAATGAAGCCGGCAGCCATCAGGTTGAAGCATCGGATACGAATAATGGTAAAGTTGGTGTTCTGGTTGCCAATCCCGGTCATGATTTCTACTTTTTTGAAAGTAATGATCGCGGCGTGACTTTTAACGATGCGATTCAAATTATTGGTGCGCCATTCCCGGATCCTGAAGACTCACTGTCATACCCGATCCGCTGGGATGTGATTGTTGATCTTGATTCCACGACCATGGCTCCAGTGGATACGTCGCTTTATCCGTTTACACGTGATGGTGATGATACGACAACTTTTGCGGAACCGGGTTATCACCCCGCACCGCACGGTCCCGCTGACCTGTTCTACCTGAAAGGTGAACCGCATATTGTCTGGAATGAAACGATTTGGACAGCCAACTCTTCATATTATCCCAATGGAACGAGTCTGACATGGATTACGCCCTACATCACATTCCTCAATGGAGAGACGTCACATCAGGAAGGTGGCTTTTCCATTAAACATTGGAGTCCGTCAACGGGAATTTCAACGATCTATAGAGTTGATGAAACTGTTGATGTATACGGTGGTGTATTCCAGCAATATATTACCATGCCGCAAATCGGCGCTGATGCTGCCGGTAACCTCTACTGTGTTTTTTCCAAGATGAGTGATACGGACACCCTCACCGCTGCCGACGGCATCGCACAAGCTGAAACGCGTTTTGGTCCGCTGGCCTTCGGCCGTATTATGGGCGCAAAATCAACAGATGGCGGCAAAACCTGGGGTGATGTTGTTCAATTGATCCCGGAAGAAGATTGTCTCCGCCAAAACTTGCGTTATGTCGGTATCGCCAATAAAAATGGCAACGACGCTGTGCATCTGATTTTCCAAACAAATGCCGATGTACCGGGCACAGCCATTGGTGGAAGCCCTGATCACGGTACATGGGTAAATGCCCAGATTCGTCATTGGGCCGTACCTACCAGTATGTTCCCGGCAACAAAATCTAGCTTTTTTGGCCCGGATATTCAACTCGTGACCGAAACCACGCTTGGCGGTTTGGATTTTGGCGATATTGCGAAAACGGGTCCGGTCTCCAAAATGCTAACGGTGAAAAACGTTGGCGATCAAGAACTTGTTGTTACCGGTGCGTTCAGCGGAAGCAGCTCCTTCTCAGTTGTTCCGGCTGATTTTACGGTTCCGGCCGGCGGCAGCAAAGAGGTTGAAATCATTTTTAATCCCAAAGTTGAAGCGCAAACGGATTATGATACCTATATCGCTCTGCCGAATAATGATCCGAACGAAGCTAATGTTGGTTTCCCGGTCACCGGTTCCGGTATCTTTAATCCCAGTGCGGTGAGCACCAACGATGTGCTGCCGACAGCCTACAGCCTGTCGCAAAACTATCCCAATCCGTTCAATCCGTCGACGTCGATTCAGTTCAATATCGTCCAAGACGGTGTTGTGAAATTGGCGGTGTACAACACCCTGGGTAAAGAAGTGGCCGTTTTGGTTAACGGCAACATGGAAGCCGGTTCTCACAAGATTGACTGGCAGGCCGAAGAGCTGTCCAGCGGCGTTTATTTTTATCGCCTGACAGCCGGCAGCTTTAGCGCGACAAAAAAGATGATCTTGATGCAGTAAAACGAATTCTTCTCAACCCTGTCAGGATTTATACTCCTGACAGGGTTTTTTGTCTGTATGAACAACTCCACACGTGCAAGGATTTTATATGGGGTTTCGCCAAATTAAACGCTTGGATTTAAAGGCGGACTTTATATATTAAATTGTCTTTATTCATGATAAAATATTCCTAGGTTTACGAGAGGTTACGTATGAAACGAACCACACTTGGGTTGATTCTCATTCTTGTCCTTGTTTTGTGCCTGCAGCTATCCGCCGCCACGGTTGGAAAGATTGTCGGCCGTATTATCGACAAGGAAACAGGCGACCCGCTGCCCGGCGTGAACGTTACCATCACCAATACGACCATGGGTGCTGCGACGGATGCCGACGGCGTCTTTATTATCATTAACGTGCCGCCCGGTGTTTACAGCGTTCGGGCGAGCATGATCGGCTATCAGTCGATCAGCCAAACCCAGGTCCGCGTTAATATGGACAAAACGACCGAGCTGAATTACCAGCTTTCGATTGAAGCCGTTGAAGGCGATGAGGTCGTTGTTGTGGCCGAGCGGCCCCTGGTTGAAAAAGATGTGACCGTAAAGAAAACGGTTGTCAGCGCCGCCGAAATCCGTTCGGCGCCGGTGCAGGATTTGACCGAAATGTTTACCCTGCAAGCCGGTGTTGTGGCGATTGATTATCAGTCTTACGGTATTCCCGGATTTGCCGAGCGCGGCGTCGAGCAGATTCACGTGCGCGGTGGCCGTTCCGGTGAAATTGGTTATATGTTTGACGGTATGTACGTGAAAAACCCGACCTACGGCGGTAAAGGTATGGGCACGCGCCTCAACAAATATGCCGTTGAGGAAATGGTGACTGAAACCGGTGTGTTCAACGCCGAGTACGGCGACGCCTTGTCCAGTATGCAAAACTGGATTACCAAAACGGGCGACTTTGAGCGCTACGAAGGTGTGTTACGCTATCAAACATCGGAAATTGGCGGCAGTTTGGCCAACAAGCCGAATTCGTTTTTATATCCAATGTACCTCGAAGGTTTGAAAGATTTTGCCGGCGCTTTTGGCGGCCCGATTCCGTTTTTGAAAAACAAAGTGTCGTTCTTTGTCTCAGGCCAAAGTTCGGTCAACAATGGCCGTGTCATGGAGTTTGATAATAATACGTGGACGGATGGTCCGTTGCCCGGCTCTCCGGCGCATCCCTATAATCCGGCGGCTAACTGGTTGCCGCCTTACAATCCGAATGATCCGGATGATCACTCCGATCCTCTCGATACCAAAGCCGGCTGGGATAATCTCGGCTATGAAAATATCTGGGATGTCTTTGGAAAATTGGCGTGGAAGATCAGCCCGACGATGAAACTGGTCGCTACCGGCTGGTTTGTCGATACGGACATGATGCTGTACGGCAACAGCGGTGAATCCATGGCCTTCCGTTTTTATCCGCAGGGCAAAAATCATACGCTGCTGGATTCCGATCGTCAATCCCTCGAATGGACGCACCAGCTCTCCAGCAAAACGTTCTATACCGCGCGCGTGGCGCGTTTTTATCAAAAACGCCGTTACGCGGTGAAAAATCACGACCAGGATGGCGACGGATTTGAAGACTGGATTGAAACGCGGCTGAATACCGATCCCTATAATCCGAACAAAAACGTCGAAGGCGCTGTTCCGCTTGACACCGATGGCGACGGTTACCCGGATGAGTTTGAGCGCAATCTCGCAGTCATGCGTAATGATATTGAAAATCCACTTTTGCCGGACGACGCGTACCTCGATCCAAACGTTTATCCCGATCCGAGCGTCTACAGTATGGATGACGAATGGCTGGATCACTGGCAATACAATAGCTGGGGCGCGGGCTACGAAGCGCCATATTACAATTACACCATCGAAGGTTCTGGCCGTTATTTCCACGAATCCTGGACCGAAACCATGGAAGGCAAAATTGACGTCACCAGCCAGGTCAATATGCACCATCAATTACAGGCCGGTTTTGACGCCAAGTTCCATGATCTCTATTTTAATGAAGTTCAGCTTCCCTGGCTGCAACAGCCGTATGAAGAATTTTATCACAAGCAACCGATTGAATACGCGGCCTATTTTCAGGATAAAATCGAGTATCCCTACATGACCATCAATGTTGGTTTACGTTTGGATGCTTACGACTACAATACCGACGCCTGGGTGGATCCGAATGATCCGTCGAGCGAGCTCGTCGAAACCGAGATGCAGTACGACTGGAGCCCGCGCATCGGTATTTCGCACATCATTACCGACAAATCAACGTTTACTTTCGGCTATGGTATTTTCCATCAATTGCCGATTTATCGTAACATCTATCTAAACAGCGAACGCGATTTGACGACGTTCTCGCCGATCGTCGGTAATCCGCTGCTCAGCGCGCAGAAACTGTCCGCCTATGAATTTGGCCTGCGCAATCAGCTCCAAGAAGAGTGGGTCATGAGCATTGTCGGCTGGATGAAGGAATACAGCGGTTTGAACGCCACCGAGCGCGTACCGGCTTTTCCATTCAGCTATACGATTAACAAGGGCATCGACTATGCCACGGCGCGCGGGTTTGACTTTACCCTGGAAAAAGTGGCTCTACGTACGAACTGGAGCGGCCGCTTGATGTACACCTGGTCCGTGGCCAAGGCCAACCGCGCCGATCCATGGGAAGGCTATCGTAATACCGATACGCCGGAAACCCAGCCGAAACGCGAAATCGTCATGGGATATGACCGCACGCACGATTTCAGTATTTTGATGGGGTATCGAATTCCCAAAGACGGTGGCATCTCGGTGTTGGGTCGCAAGCCGTTCAGCAACGTTATGACCAACCTGATCTTCGCCGCGCAGAGCGGCGCGCCGTATACACCGACGGTTGAGAACGTGCCGCAGGAGACCAACTCTGAACGTATGCCGTGGATCAATTATGTGACGCTCAGCGCGCAAAAGATTATTCCTTTGGGCAACTTTAGAATGAAATTCGGTTTGCAAGTGAATAATCTGCTGGACAGTAAAAACATCTATGATGTTTATAATGAAACCGGCAAGCCAAATGATCCCGGTCGACGCGCGACTAATCGTATCGCCTCCGGTCAGAACTCTGATTCGGCTTATGACTTGCCGTTCTTTTATGGACCGCGTCGCAGTATTCAGTTTTTTACAGAATTTGAATTTTAATGATTGTGCGTGCCACGGGGCACGCATTTCTTGTGCCTGAAAAATAACGAGGTTTTTGTATGAAGGCAAAATTCTTCATCGTAACATTTTTGTTGATTGTGTTGGCCTCTACGACCTGGGCGGTCGATGTCAAGCGCGTCGAACCCGATGCGGAACCGGCGCCGGAAAGCCTGCAAAAGGTCGTGTCGGAGGTTGGCGAAACGCCGGAAGAGGCCATCGCCCAGCGAGCTAAAGGTTATCTGCTCAAAGGTGAATTGAAAACGATGACTGCCAATACCGGAAAAATTGTCGGTCACGATTTTTCGAACTGGTCCAATCCGGAAGGATTATACAAGGGCTTTCAATATCTCGCCGCCGTTGGTATGATGGTCGGCGTGAACGGCGCCCGTAACGATTCACCGGAAGAGTTGAAAGCATTATATCCGTGGTCGTATCGGCCGCATCCCAAAATTGCCGACAGCACCTACTGGTGGGGGCCAACGGTATCCGAATCACATTTTGACCGGACGACCAACGTCACCCGTCCGGATTGGATGCCGACGGCCGACCACAATGGTCGATTGCACTCTGGTATGGTGACATCCTGGGAAGTGGAAGAATACAAAGCGTACGCCGCGATTAATGATCAGACTCCGGTTTTGGCGACGAGCGACAAGCCCATCACCTGGCCGACCGGTTATTATGATGAGTTTGGCGACTGGTTGCCGAGCCCGAGCGGCCCGTACGTGGATCTGACGGATGATGAAAAAAACATCGTCGATAGTTTGCGCGCCGTTTATAATGAAGAAGACGAGGTATGGCATTTCTGGCCCGGCCCGTGGGCGCGCGATCCTAATCCAAATTCGCCCACCTATAATCAGGAAATTCCCGGCACCTTTTTCTCGGATGTCGATATTTTTATGGCATTCAATGACCGCTGGGCCATTCGGGATGTGGATCAGAACCAGGGCTACAGCATGGGCGTTGAAGTGCAAACCTCCGGCTTTTCCTATGGCCGATCGTTTGCCGAGGATATCCTCTTCTTCCCGGTTAAAATTCTCAATAAAAGCGATGAAATCGGCATCATCGAACAGAACCGGCGTTTTGTCGAATACACCAACGACGGTCAGGGCTGGAATTATAAAGACATGTTCGTCGGCTTTTATTTTGATGTCGACGCCTATAACAAAACCGCTGAAGGCAGCACCGCCGGTCGATCGAATGATGACGACATGATGGCCTATAATCGTGATCTCGATTTTGCCTATATCTGGGACCTGGATGACGAGTCCGGTGGTTTGACCGGCATGGCCTATTCATCTCTCAAATTTTTGGATTCACCGCCGGCGAATCGCGATCTGGATTTGGACGGCGATGGCATATCCGATGTTTTTGAAGGTGAAAAACTCGGTTTGACCGACTGGCACTGGTTTGACTGGTACGCTCGTCCCGGTGTTCGCAGCGTTGAGACCAATTCCGGTCCGTTTGTTGGCGATGGCCAGACGCCGGTTGTCTTTAATAAAGAAGAAGTCATGTACCGCGTCATGAGCGGCGACACCACCGGTTTGACCGAGCCGCAAAAAGACTGGTATTTCTGGCACGGCCATCAACAAGATGTGACCAGCCTGCACTTTAATAATCTCGATAATCTGCGCGAAGATTATCCCAATGGTCTTGACTGTACGCTGATCGCCTCGTCCGGTCCGTTCGATCTGGCGCTCGATGATACGGTGAATGCTTCGTTTGCCATTATCATGGGTGACAGCCCGATCGATTTGGAACAAAACGCTGAAATCGCGCAGTTGATGTACGATAACAATTATCAGGGTCCTGATCCGCCCAAGGCGCCCAAAGTGCACGCCGTTGTTTCACCCTACACCGATATTACCGGCCAGCAGCGCAACAAGGTGACCTTGTACTGGAACCGTCGTTCGGAAACGTATCGCGACGTTATGACCGGTTACCAGGATTTTGAAGGCTACAAAGTCTACAAGAGCACGGATAACGGCAGAAGCTGGGGCGACCCGGAACGCGATTATATCCGCGATGAGCAGGGCATCGGCCGCGGCTGGTTGCCGATTGCACAATGCGACCTCATTGACGGTATTGGCGGCCGCGATAAATACGCGCCCTGGCTCTACCTCGGCAATGATGAAGTTGATGATGGCGAAGGCAAGGACGGCCTGTTCCAATCCTTCACCGATTATGATGTTGAAGACGGTGTGACCTACTGCTATGCGGTGACAGCTTACGATTACGGTATTGAAGAAAATAATATTGTGCTCAATCCGCTGCATTTTCAGTTTAATCTGGAATCGCTGGAAAACTTTAAAGGCGCCAGCGAGGCCGAGCCGCAGTTTGTCAAGATAACGCCGCAGCCTCGCGCCAGCAATTTTGTTGAAGCCAAAATTGATACGGCACTCGACGGAACATTGCGTCGTTTGTCCGGTTCCGGCCTGGCGCGCATTACGGTGGATGCGGTCGATCAATATCAGGTGACCGGCCACACCTATCAAATTATATTCCGCGATACAACGGTCGCTTATTTTACCCCCGGGCTGGATTCTGTGGCCATTGATACCATGTACGGCCGCCTTGATACGATGATCGTTTACGATTATTTCGTCGATTCGAGCAAAGTGACCAGCAACAATCTCATTGCCTACAATGTCAAAGATATGAATACCGGCAAATGGATGTTTGTCAATGAAGATGGCGATGCGCAATTTAGTACAAGCATCTACAACATTGATGGCGGCGCCGCCGGTGTGGGTACGACGATCGACAGTCTGAACTATGGTTTGATTGACGGCACCGAATACGCCCCGATTTTTGACGGCATTCAGCTCTCCATCACCAACGTGGCGAACAAGCCCTACTTCCGCCGCGCGGTTTGGTCGGGAAGAAGCACATGGGCGCTCGATTTTGAGACCTGGGCCAATCCCGTGCCGAAAAATTACATGATGGTGTGGAGCAATGACTATCCGGATTCCGCGTATAAATTGAATGGGCCAAAACTGGAACGCGTGCCGATCTATTTCCAGGCGTATGACATTACCGATGGAAAACAAAATGCCGTTCCGATCGAAGCTATGTGGATGGAACGGGACGTTGAACCCAAAGGCGAATTCAATTCGGGCGATGTGCTGGGATTTCTTGAGGATGTCGTCTGGGCGCCGTTGCCCGACGGCAGTCTGTTCCCGCGCGGCAGCAAAACCTGGACAAATACCTTTACCTGGTACGACAGGGATCAATGGATCGTCTTTCCTCCGGATACGGTCGTAAATTGCGTTGAAGATCCATTGACCGGCACGGAAGTTTGTGATACGACCTATGTCCCGGCTGATTCTTTCTTTGTCCGCTCCAGCACCCGCTGGATGGAGAACGATACGTTGTTCATTTCCACGTGGAAGCCGTTGACGCCGAACGATGTGTTTGAATTCAGCACGACCAAATGGTTGCTCGATTCAAAAAATACCGATCCGCTCGGTAATATTCGCGTTGTGCCGAATCCGTATATCGTCTCAGCCTACTGGGAATCTGATCCGAATCGTCTGAAAATTCAATTTACGAATTTGCCGAATCGCTGCACGATCTACATCTTTAACCTGGCGGGCGAACTGATTAATACGCTCGAACACTGGGCGCCCGACGGCGATCCCGGAACCGGAACCGAAGACTGGAACCTGTGGACGGTGAACAGACAGGAGGTTGCCGCCGGACTTTACGTCTATGTTGTTGAAACACCAGAGGGTGACAAGAAAATCGGCAAGTTTGCCATTATTCGATAGGTTGTTAATTAATAGACTTTTTGGAGTTTATGTGATATGAAAAATCGACTTTTACTTATAGTGGCAATACTGATCGCTCTGGTCGTGACAACGCAGGCGCAGACCTTTTCGCGCGTTGGCACCTCTATGGCGCAGTTTTTAAAGATTCCTGCCGGAGCTCGCGGCGCTGCCTTGGGCGGCGCCTATGCCGCCGCTTCGGAGGATGTCTATGCCATGGCCTGGAATCCGGCTGGAATTGGCCGGGTCCGGGAAACATCCCTCGGCGGTACCTACAATACCTATATCGCGGACATCAAGTACAGCTATCTCGGCTTTAGCATGCCGGTTGATGGCGCTTCTTCGCTCGGCGTCAGTGCTATGTTCATCACCACCGATCCGATCGAAATTACCACCATCGAGCAGCCGAACGGCACGGGTACCTACTATGATTATAGCGGTATGGTCATTGGTCTGTCGTACGCCCGCTGGTTGACCGATCGATTGACCGTCGGCGTGACCGGAAAAATGGTTCGTGAATCCATCTATCGCGAAGAGGCGAGCACCTTTGCCTTTGACATCGGATCACAGTTTGATACCGGTTTGTACGGTGTGCGTCTTGCCATGTCCGTCTCCAACTTTGGCGGAAAAATGCAGTTGGATGGTCCGGACATTAACGCCTCGGCCATTACCAATACGCAGATACAGGGAACGCGCGAGACCGACGCCAAACTCAGTACCGTCGCCTGGCCGCTGCCGATGATTTTTCGCATGGGTATTATGATGGATATCTGGGGCGGAACCAACGATATTATCGCGAGTGACATCAATCGCTTTACGCTGATGATCGATGCGAATGATCCGCTCGATCATAACTTGCGCGCCAATGTGGGTGTGGAATACGAATGGAATGATCTGTTCGCCTTGCGCGCCGGTCAGCACATCAACTATGATGATAATACGCTCGGTCTCACCTTTGGCGGTGGCTTGAAACTCGAATCCTCCGGCACAAAGTTCTCCATTGATTATGCCTATCAGGATTTCGGCATCCTCAATTCCGTACACCAATATACTCTGTCTTTTTATTTCTAAAACCTGAAGAATTGACAGACAAATGTTTATTACAGGCCGATGATTACCTCATCGGCCTTTTTTATGCATTTTTATTTAACTACCGTTAGGTAAAATGATATATTCTCTCCCGGAATCGAAACTTTTAAATCGCTATTACGTCAAAAGAGTCATAATTTTTAAATCCAATTGTGGAGGCACGACATGAATCAAGAGTTCATGAATCCAGCGGAACAAACAAAAGACATGAACATCTTTAGCCGAATCTGGAACGTCTTTGTTGCACCGGCATCAACCTTTGAAGCGGTTAAAAAGAGCCCCAAGTGGGTGGTGCCGTTGATTTTATCCCTGCTCATTATGGGAGTGGCCATGTTTTTTCTGACGCCCATCGTCATTGAGGAAAGTAAAGACAAAACAGCGGAGCAATTGGAAAAACGCGGCATGACGGATCAGACGCAGATCGACCAAACGCTTGAGCAATCTGCAAAAGTCCAAAAGGTTGTCATTGCTCCTTCGGCCGTCATCGCCGGCGCCATTTTTACGTTTATTCTTGCCGCCTTGTGGCTGTTTGTGTCCAATGTTCTTGCCGGCGGCTCGGCCAAATACACACAAGTGCTGGGCGTCTATGCCTACACGGGATTTATCAGTCTGCTTGGATTTCTGATCAAATTCCCCCTCATATGGTCGCAGAAAACCATGAATATTCATTTTAGCCCGGCCACTTTTTTGGCGGACTCCTCAAGTGATACGTTCCTGTACAAAGTGCTGGCCAAGCTTGATCTGTTCAGCATTTGGGGTATGGTCGTGCTCGGCATCGGCTTGGCCATTGTTGCCGGCCTCAAGCCGAAAAAAGTTATCCCGTGGGTTGTTATCCTCTATGTCTTGTGGTGGGTTGGCTCTGCCTCATTGAGCAATATGTCCTTTATGTAAACTGATTATCTTTATGGAGTCGAGAACAATGATCAAACGAATTGTAATATCGGTTATGTGCCTGTTGTTGGCGAGTTTTGTCGTGGCGCAGGAAAATCCCCTCAGACTGCAGGATTGTATAAATATTGCTCTGAAAAATAATTATGATCTGCGGGCGGCACAGATTAATGTAGAATTGGCAGAGCAGGATATCACAACGTCGCGTTCCAATTGGCTTCCGCAAATAAACTCCTCATTTGGATTTGGCAAATACATTCAGGGACAACGTACAGTTCAGGAAGATGTCCCGATTGGCATTGATGCGGACGGCAATTATATCTTTGAACAAAAGAATGTCCGCTATGCCCAGACGGATCGAAATTCCTATAGCGCATCCGTCAGTCTTGATCAACATATTTATGATTTTGGACGAACGGGAAATTATATCCGTCAGGCAAAGGCGTACAAGCAGTATGAAGAATACAACCTGTTCAATACACGTAATCTTGTAATGGCCAATGTCTCTGACAAGTATTATCAATTACTCAAGGATCTGAAATTACGTGAAGTGTATGAAGAAGCAATAAAGCATGCTGAGGAAAATCTGCAATACAATCAGACGATGATGGATGTTGGTCTCAAATCTCAAGCTGAAATTTTCCAGGCCAAGGTCAATCTTGGAAC
>CAYSNA010000095.1:0-14296 GCA_964432185.1 uncultured Cytophagia bacterium | reverse complement strand
CAACCGCCGCCGCCATTGCCGATGCGGTCTGGGATGAGGCCATTGCCGATCATACCGATATTGGCTCCGCTGGCGCGGCCTTACAAGCTGCCGGCAGTGCCGGTGATCCGTGGGCAACGCCGCTGCCGGGCGCCTATGGTGAGGGTACAGCCGGGAAGGTTATTGCAGATACATCAAAACGAGTCGGTAACAGCAAGATAGTTAATGACGTTGAAAAGACCATAACGATCATGGACGACGACAATGTGACGCCTCATACTATATATGACACCACGGACGGCAATGATAATCCAGTGTCGCAAAATATCAAAAAAATAATAAAGCGCAATTAAGATGATTGATTACTTTTTACAACGACAATCTATAGACATAATCGAGGACAATGGTGCTGCTATGTACGACGCACAAGTTAATTTGTTAAATCATATCAAAACAGGTTATGAGACAGCAATACCAACGGCGTCTGTTTTGTTCAGCAAACTGGAAGAACGGGCCGAGCAGCGCACTGATCCACTGCCGGCACTCTATTCGTTGTTTAGTGCCGCGGATATCTATGACAGCGCTGATGACAAACATACAATACCGCTATCTGTGGTCGTGGCCAGTAACCACCATGATAAACATGCCTGCTATCGTGACGCCATGGCTTTAACCTCCGGTATCGCCAAATGGCTTATGATTAACAAGTTTTTTTCCGGCTCAACGCGCACGTATCAGGTGCACAGTCCAGTCCATATTGAGCCGTACAAAACAACCGAACGCTACACCATCGCCATTCTCATCGTAACTTTGGAGGATCGAAAATGAATCGTGCACTTTATGCACTTTTGGTGTGGCTTTTAGCTCTCAGTTGTCAGCTGTCAGCTCAAAGCGTCACCGCCACATGGTCGCCCAACACCGAGGATGACCTTGCCGGATATATCCTGTTTTACGGCACGGAAACACAAAACTATTCACAGCAGATCGAAACGCGCGACACCAGCCTGCGGGTGGACAGCCTGCAGCTTGGCCAGACCTATTATTTTATGGTCAAAGCCTATGACGAGAGCGGCAACATCAGCGCCCCGAGCGACCAGGTCAATATCACCATCCAGGCCTCGGTGATCAATTATGATCTTAACCACGACGGCATTGTCGATCCGGATGACGCGCCGTCAATTCGACTGCACTACGGCAGGATTGTTGACGATTTGAACGGCCTGCATCTATACGACTTAAACAACGACGGCATCATTGATCCAGAAGATGTCGATATTTTACGCAAACATTATGGAGAACTGCGATGAGATTTTACAACGACAATTACAAAGTCAAGCGCGGCGACACGCTATTGACCGGCGTGACCGAGGCCAAACCATTTGAAATGAAGCAAGGCCCGATCTATGACGTCGCGCAAATGCTGCATATTCAGGAGAAATGGAGCTGGATCGGCACCTCGCTGATTTACGAAAATGAGCCAAACGGTTTTGCGGTGATCATGAACGGCGAGCAGATCAGCTACAGCAGCCAGTTCACCGGCCGCGCCGTGGTGACGGTTAATTTTTACCCGGCAGAAAAGCGCATTTATATTGCGGTGGAAAAACCGGACGGCGGCGCCGACTTTGACAGCGGCCTGCACGAGCTGGTGATCCTGTCCATGCGGTTGGAAGGCTACCGGTTGTTTATTGATGTTCGGGAACGGCAATAATGCCAAAGCCATTAATCAGATTAGAGCTGGCCATGCACCTTGAGGATTTGCGCACCTATAGCGAGGCGGAATACGCCGTTTTATTACTGCATAATTTATGGGAGCTGGAATGCCTGGCGCGCCGCGCCGGATACCAGACGTGCGCCAACGCCCTGGGCGCGGGACGCTTTGAACTGATGCAGATACTGCCTGACTTTCAGGCGACTCACCCGGAACCGCGGCAGGCGAGTGCGGCGGTTCCGGAATATGGCGGGGTGGAGCAATTGGCAGCTTGTCGGCCTCATAAGCCGAAGGTTGAGGGTTCGAGTCCCTCCCCCGCGACAGCCGAAAGGCCCATGTCTACCTCCACAGTTAAAACCGCGCACCGGGTGCCAGACCGATGCGCGGTTGCAACGCCGCTGCTGCGGCAAACGCAAAAGATAGCAAATGTTGATTTTCTGTCATGACGTACCTCCTCCACGCAGAAAAGGCGCTGACCGGTAAAACGGCAGCGCCTTTTTTAGTTTACTTTAGTGAGGATAAGTGTACTGTGGGTACATAAATATTGCTTTAATACAACCGAGGCCAAACATTTAATTTGTTGTCAAATTTAATAAATCCTGATTTAGCCATCGTTTTCCATTTTTTGTTAAAATTACCCTCCACAAAACTATCGTATAAAGACACACGGACAAGACATTTTTCTGCATTTATCATCTTTTGCAAAAACGACCTGTCTATTTTATAAGACTGATAAGACCACGTTTGTCCAGGAATATAGCCTGCGGAGTTAAAGGTCGTTTCAGACGCCTCGTACTGTGTTGCTGTTCCAAGCGTATTAAAAGTATAGATGGTGTTGTTTATATTGATGGCAAGAGAACTCTCCTCATCTATTCTTGTGATGCCGTACACATAGGCTCTCAATACAATATCAGCACTATCCATTTTAGAGCTTTTAAAGAGTGACAGTTTGATAGCTCCACCATCGACAAAAGCCGGTACCATGCTCAATGTACTCGAGTTATCAAAATTGGATTCCGTTACAAATAGTTCGCCGGGTATGGGCGCGCAGGACATTAATAAAATAACGAGTAAAATAGGACGAATAAACTTCATTTTATATCCCCTTTCGTTAAAAAACTGGTATTGATTTGATCGTTCAAGAGTGTCAACTCATCAATTAATTCTCTCACCAATTCCTTTTGCTTTTTTGACAGTTTATTGTACCCATTTACTACCCGCGGGATATTCTCGTTATTCACCACATATTCGCTTATTTCGTCTCGAACTCTATTGTTTGATTTTTGTTTTACAACATCCTCAGCCGTCTTTCCAGTTAATAACCAATAAAGATCAATGCCGAGAACGTGCGATAATGTTAAAAGTTTTTTAACAGTAATATCTCTTTCGTCATTTAAAACATACTGTAAATGGCTTTTAGATATCACCCCTTTATCAGATACTTCCTTTTGTGTTAAACCGGCATTTTTTATTGACTCCCTGAGTCGCCCCCCGATACTCTCAAAATCGTTCATTTCCCCCTCGAATAAATTGGATTTTTTTGCATTAAATACCACAATTAGGAATTTTTTTCTTGACATTAAACCCGCATTTTGGTATCTTGACTGTAGATAAGTTATACAATACCAAAATAAGGGTATCACGATGAATCACAAAGTTTTGCAATTTCAACTCGCCGAGAAATTTAAATGCTCTCCACAGTTTGTGTCGTTTGCCTTAAGACGGAAACGGGATAGTGATTTAGCGAAAGAGATTCGACGCGAGTACGCTCGTTGCCTGATCGAGATGGGCCGACAACTTCTTAAAGCAGCTTGATTGAATATATAAAATTTGGAATGATATGTCAAGTAAATCAACAAAACAGAGCAGCAATAAGCTATTAAGACAATGGCGTAAAACTAAAAAAATATCTATTGAGCAGCTCGCACAAGATATTGGTAAAAAACCAGCCACTATTCGTGCATACGAGAGTTCGAGAGGTGTTTTACCACAACTTGGCGATTTGATCGTTTGGTTTGAAAAGTATGATCTTGACATTCACTGGTTGGTGACAGGTCTTGGTGATATGGATTATTCATATAGAGAAGTATCTGAAAATAAATATCAGGACATGCAGAATGATATCAACGATCTTAAAAACCGTCTTGATTTTTGGATACGGCGCTTTGAGACGGAATCACAAAACAACGAATCGGAATTATAATGCCAATAAAAACCATAAATAAACCCCGCATCGTGCTTATGCTCAAAACCGGGTTGAACGAGCAGCAGATCGCCGACCGTCTGAATGTCAGTTTGCGCTCGGTATTCCGCGTCGCCGCCGAATACAAGCTCAAACCAAAACGCGATCTGGCGAACATGACGCCGCAACAGGAGCACGCGCTGTGGGCCAGTTATTACGAGATCACCGGCAGCAAGGCACGAGTCGCCGAAATGTTCGGCGTCAGCCGCGCCGCCGTTAGCCAACAACTCAAACAATCATAGGGGACACTATGACAGAGACACAACAACACGCCGACATGCTGACCGTGCACACGGTCAAAGGCGACAAGGTATTTACCAATTGCGACTATCTGCTGGATGATAAATGCCTGCACGTTATCTTTAAGCAACAGCATTGCCGCATCCGCTATCATCATTGCGATTTAACGACCGGCTTTTTTTCCGCCCACAGCAGCGACGCCATTGCCCGCCTGCGCGACCGTAAATATAACTCCTGGAGAGATTGAACATGGAACACGAAGAAACCGCCCTGGTAGTAACGACACAGGAACGCATCGTCGTTAAAAACATGCTGGCCCTGCTGGATTACTCGCATCTGGTTAAGGCTATTGTTATCGCCTATATGTGCGGCAAGGAAAAGTACTACAAGATCGAAGGCTATGCGAATGAGATCGAGTTTTTCAGAGAACGCGCCGGGCTGTCACAACGCCAAGGACAGAAGTACAAAAAGATCGGTCAAAAGTTTTTAGAGATGTTTCCACTACAGATCGAAAATGTGCACCCGGGTGCACAAAATGCGCTGCCGGAAAATGTGCAGTTGACTGCACAAAATACGCTTCCTATAGCTCTGGATGATCAAAGCGATTTTAACAAGATTGCCGCCTTTTTAAAAGAAGTCGGCATTAAAAAGTTTTACGAGATGATCCGTTTCGACATCGACATTGCCGAGCTCGCCAATGAGGAGATGGTCACTTTGCCGAACGGCGATGTCATCAGTATTGAGGAGATCAAACTACAGTCCGCCAAGCAGCTCACCCTGCAATTAAGCGATGCGCAGACGGACCTTGAGAATCTCAACGCCAAGCTCAAGACCGAACGCCAGCGCACCGAGGAAATGCTCAAATTGATGCGCGCCGAAAATGATCATCTCAAACAAAAGGTTGAAGATGCGCGCGAGCTGGAAAAGCTCTACGGTCCCAAGGGCGGCAAGTTCAGCGACAAAAAGCAGCGTCTGGATGACGCGTACGGGTACTTTGATTTATTCCGTCAGAATTTGTCGCAAGCGGATATCAAGCCGGGCGACGCCGAGCTCTTGATTGAGCGCTTTTCCTCGTTGCTCAACCTGTTTAAAAATGAAGCGCAGCGCTACGCTACCGAGTATGCGCAACTATTGGAGGAGCGATGATTTATCCCGTCACAATCTTTGGTATTTTTTTAATGTTTATTATGGTCTGGGGCGCGCTGAACAAACCGCGCGACTGGGCCGGCACCTGCGACGAGCGTTTACATTTTAGCTGGCACGTGGTGCAATTCGTTATGTTTTATTTAATCCTCCTGAGCGGCGCACTGGCGGCCGGTGCGAGCTGGTCGGTCGCCTGCGCCATTTTAGGCAACTGGAAATTGCAACTGTCGGTTTTTATCGGCGGGCTGTTGTATGTGGTGTTGATGCGCCTGTGGCCCAAATGGATCGACAAAACCCCGAGGTGGTTATGAGACAAAAATTAATGCACTGGATTGCTAAAATTAAAGGTACAAACTGCCCGAACTGCGGCAGTTCACGCGTATGGCACGACGGCACCTGGTATCGGTGCGGCGAGTGCGGAAACTGTTGGAGATAACATGAGAGCGACAAAAACAAAGATGTTAAGACGCGCCTCTTACAAGATGGAGCCGGAAAAACAAAACACCGCTATTGATATAGTGACGCGCCTCTTTCGGATCAAGTCCGATGTTGAGGTGAACTGGTACACGCGCCGCTATGCGCCGAGCACGCCCCGCGCGATTTATCAAAAACTCAAACAGCAGTGGAACAGCACGCCGCGCCCGCTGCGTAACAAGGTGCTGCTATGACCGTGGACATGATACAGTGGCACAGCGATTAAAGACTCAAGGCGCCGCACTTGTTGATTGCCGGGTGGACGTTTAACGGTAATGAGGCTCCATCTGTACTGGTCTCTATCCCGGCGCTTGAGTTTGGTGATGATGTACCATTTACTCCCAGTGTTGATGATTTTTTATGGAATGTCGACCAGTTTTTATTGCGTCATGCCGAAATCATGCAGCAGGATGCCGCACTGATGGAGCGGTTCTGGGGCCGCATGATCGGCGTCGGACGGGGGATGTATTGATGGCCTGGGATTATCGCGTGGTGATCAAGGACGGCGTTTATGCCGTCCATGAGGTGTATTATGACGAGCGCGGCGGTCCCAGGGCCGTATCGACGGACGAGATGCTGCCGGCGGGCGAGTCTTTTGCGGATTTGCGCCTGACTTTTGATTTGATGCGACAAGCGCTGGAGAAACCGGCGCTGCGGTTTGAGGAGTTTGAGAGGAGTTGAAATGCGATCTATACAAGACATATTGAACAGTGATAAGGCCAATACCTATGTTAATTGCCGACGTTAGGGAAATAGCCATGACAGAAGAGCGATTGGAATACTACATGAACCGAAATAATAGATTTTATTTTAGAAAAGGTAAAAAGAAAATTACAATTGACTTATCAGATGAAAAGGCAAATGAACTTAAAAAAGCTTATAAATACGGTCAAATGCTATATCTCAGATTTGGCTTTGATTCTGGAACCAAAACCGCATAACAATTAAATCAGCCGCGCCAATCAGCGGCAGAAAACAATAAAATGTGCAAAAGATTTGAACCCAAAATAAACCACAGCATGACCGACGATAAGGCGTCGGCTGCATTTTTAGGTTATGCGATTTAACCAACGAGCATTTTGTTGACGCTAACAAAAAGGTGTAAAATGGAAAAAATACCAACTATAACAATTAGCACAGATCTGCAGGTTTGTGCTCAGTGTAAAAAACGTGGCAAAAATTATTATGAGACTACAAACGCTCCTGGAAAATATATTTGTCATAAATGCGTTATGCAAAATTTAACGCGAAAACACAAAGAGGAAACAGCATAACGCTTTGTTCACGCGCGGCCGCTGAATAGAAACAAGGAACGATTTGAGATATGAATAACGAAACTGAAAAAACCGCCGAACTCTACACGATAAGCCGTCGCGTGCAACAAATTGTTATGCGATTGAACTATTAAGATTTACTTAACAATTGGAAGATTTCAAATGGAAGAACCAAAAGTAACAAACGCACAACTTGATTTAATGCGACATGCTGTAGGGATGACGTCGCCAGGGAAATTACCATTTCGCAATTATTTTTTTGCAGAAAAAGGCCATGAAGACTTTGATAATTTAATGCAGCTTGTTAATATGGGATTAATGAAAACCGGAAAGTCAAGATTATCAGACGACACACTTTTTTGCTTAACGGATCAAGGTTGTTGGATGCTTGGCATTTCTGGCACTGATGCGATACCAGCATAACAAGGTATTGACCCGCAGGAAATGATAATAAAATGACCACTATATTTCAAATACTTAACTCACTTGTTTCTTATATAAGAAAAAACGTGATTTTCTTATATGAGAAACAAATCAAAATGTTTCTCCATGTAGAAAAAGGAGGTTTTATGCAGTTACACGCCAGGGCGACTTTGTTGTTTTTTGCCGCTTTATTTTTGATCGGCATTGTTATTGGACTGACATCGTGCTCCAAAAAACAAGAGCCGCCTCGTGTCGGGTTTCGTTATTTTGAGGCGGTTGACACGTTAAAAGTGGAGCATCACGTGCGCTTTTCGCAGTATTTGATGGAGCTCAACGCGGTGACGCACGGCGATCTGTTCGAGGCCATGCGCGCGGTGCTGGACAGCACCAAGCAGCGCCACCCGGACGAGATGTATCATCTCAAGTACAAGTATCGCATTTATCCGGAGTTTTAATCGTGAGACCATCCACAGCGCAACAACGTCAGCGTCTTGGCGCGCTTCGCGCCCAGCGGTTCGGCGGCAAGGACGATCCGGGCTGGCAGGGTTTGATCCAGTCGTATGGCGTCGAGTCTATTACCGACCTCAACTACAACCAGGCGGCAGAGCTGCTCAATGTGCTCAACGGCAGGCTGCCGAACCGCAAGCGCGAATTCAAGGGCGCCGGCGGCTGGAAGTTGTCACAGGCACAGGCCGATGAGATTGCCCGGCTGGAGACGGCGCTGGGATGGTCTATTTCTCCCTGGCGACTAAAGGCGCTGATCAAAAAGCTGTTTCGTGATGACTCTAAAAGACTGTTCGATCCGCAAGGCAAAGGCCCGGTACAGGAACTGAAGAAACGCCAGGCCTCCACATTAATTTTTGTGCTGTTAAAAATATTTGAACGGGAATTTATCAATGCTGAACATTGACGCGGTCACTATAAAGTTCGAGCTGGATGAAGCCGGACACGGCAACAAAGAGGGGATTTATGCGCACTACTGCGGGCTGTATAACTGTTCCAAAGCCACGCTGCAGCGCGCCATACGCACTCACTTTGGCCGTCAAAAAAAGGTTGACCGCGCCAAGGTGCACGCGGCGGAGTTGATCGATAAAATCGCCGAGCTCAAGATGCAGGGCCTGTTGCTTACCAAGGGCGCATCGGTACAGCGCGAGTTGTCGACCGATCACTGCATACAGATTCTCATGGATCGCGGCGAACCGGGCGCCGAGTTATTGACGCGCTCCACGGTCAATCGCCGGTTGAATGAGCGCGGCTTTCGCATCAAACAGGCGCGCACGCGCATTGAGACGCCATACGCCAATTTTGAGTGGCAAATGGATTTTTCCCGCTCAAAGTATTTCCAAGTCCACAAGTGGGACAAAAACCTGAACGACTACCTACTCAAGGTCAGCGGCCGGGAATTGCACTATAAAATGGATGACAAACGGCTGCGCACGTGGATTGTTCAGGTCAAGGAAAGCTACAGCCGCATCCGCCAAGTCTATGCCTATGCAAGCGCCGGCGAGTCGGTGCTGATCGGCCTGGATGCCTTGCATCGTATATTCAATCGCATCGATGAGGATCCTCATCCACTGCGTCATGCGCCGGAAACCTTAAAGACGGATAACGGCGCCTTTATCAAGAGGACCGAAACCAAAACAGCGCTCGCGGCGCTGGGCATAGAACCGCAACGCAGCAAGGCCGGCAACAAGGAGAGTCAGGGAAAAGTCGAGAGCGGATTCCGCAGCATGTGGATGGAGTTTGAGCTGCCGATTGCCGTCAAGTTGGGCGACGGCGCTACCATCCATTTGCGTGATTATGCCGACCTGCTGCACCAGTTTTGTATTGACGAGCTGGCCAAGGAACATCCTTATATCGTCGGCCAGAGCCGCGGCGAAGCCTATGCGCGCAGCATCCAACAGCACCCGCAGACCTACATTGAGGCCGACGTACTGGAACATGCGTTCCGTACCGAGACGCGCGAGGTTGACCAAAGCCGTTTGTTCAGTTACGCCGGTGTTCAGTATCAGGCGGCGGACTTTGCCGCGGGCAAGACCATCCGCGTCTACAAAAACCTCAACGGCGATGTGATGGGCGAGGTTGTCGATACGTTCGGCAAGCCGTTCCACTGTATTCCGCCGATGGACGGGTTTAAATACCCGGCGCGTTTGTCCGGCAATTACGAGCACCGGCCGCACGCGACGTACCGGCAGCAGCTTGAAACACAGGTTGAGGCGAGCGAAAAAGAGGCAAAAAAGGAACGACAGACGCAGACGTATCAGCGCGATAATGAGGTGTTTTTCCCGCCGCGCGAGACCAAACGTGAGATCGAATCTCCGTTTGCGATACGCGATACGGTGGTTGACTTTAGCAATGTCACCCAGGCTAAAATTTACGCGGCCACGCGCCTGCGCGGGCTGGGGTACGAGTACACCGATTATGACTATGCGTTTGATGATATAATGCAGGACGTGCCGACGCGCGCGCAGATTGATAAACGGATCAATGATTTGAGGGTGGTGCTGCATGACACTTTCGCTGAATCTTTTTAACAGCGGCATTTCGGCGCTGGTGTCGAATTGGCCGATGGACAAGCTGGAAGCGTTCCAGGAGCGCATTGCCATCATGCAGTATTGCGGCAACATGACCAAGCTGATCGCCGAAGAGACGGCATTTGCCAATTACGCCAGCATCGCCGAGCGCGCCAAACTTGTAAAGATGGATCATGCCAAAAAACTGGAGTGGGAGCGCCGCAAACTGGATGAGGAAAAACAGGATGTGTTTGATTTTATAAATAAAAAGGAGACGATCAATGCCTGACGAGAATAAGTTAGAACCTTGTGTCGAATTTACACGTGATCCAGATGCTATTCATTTGATTAATCGTATTTTGACTTTAAACGAAATGATTTTGAAACAAAACGGAATTATGATCGAACATCTAAGTAATCCTGTGATGTTGGTATCAACAGAGGAATCTATGTGGGATAGACTTGACAAAAATAATAAATTGGCAGAGGATGGTGAACATGCTGATTAGTCCGAACAAACGAGTATTGAGACAATTTGGCCTGGAGCAACTGGGCAAATGGCGCGGCAAAACGTTCATCCAGTTCGCGCGCGATATTGCTGATGATATCCTTGACGACCGCATGATCGGCGTCGTCGGCAAGTGGGGCATGGGCAAAACGCTGCTGTTTAACGAAGTAAAGCGCGTGCTCACCCAAAGTCCTGAGAGCAAGATGGACTTTGTGCGCATTGTCAATGAAGAAAAGGAGCGCATTACCATATCCAGTATCGTCACAGCCATGCTGTTGGACTTGTTGACCGCCGGCGGCGATACGCGCCCGAGCGAACCGATCCGTCGTGATCTGGAAGCGCGCTCGCGGCAATTACAGCGCGTGCTGGGGCAGCGGGTTGTCGGCGAAGGCCGCAAGGTCACGGTGTACATCGAGAACGCCCAGCGCCTGCACCCGAACACCATCCGCGCCATCAAGGATTTGCGCGAGCTCGATTTTAACGGCCAATATCCGCTGTTCAGCGTGGTGCTGATCGGCCATCCGGCGCTCGGCGACAAGATGGACGCCTATGGCGAGGTGAGATGCCGCACAACCAAATACGAGCTTAACGAGGCCAGTGGCTGGATGACCTACCGGGACCGCATCGAGCTGCTCAAGGCGGTCTATGGCGAAGCCCTGGCGCCCAAAGTGCGCGAACTGGTGGCGACGTTGTACAAATCGCCGCTGGCCATGTGCTTTACGGTGAACGGCAAGATGGAGCAGCTCGCCAAGATCGGCGCCACACAAGTGCAGGACGATGCGTTCGACTTGTCGCCGTATGATTATTATTACAGCCTGAAAGAGGACGGCATCACCATGCCGGATATTGCCACTGCCGCCGGTGTAGCGCTTGGCACGGTGCACAATGTTATAAGCGGCAACGCCCCGGCGATGAAGGACAAGGTTTTGGCTGGATTAAAACAACTGTCAACGCAACGCAATGACAGTGAATTTGGACAAGCGGTGAATCAATAATGTTTGATAATTATAAATCAATAACTATGACAACAAACGACATATGGAGGTCTGTCATGACGCTCGAAGTTAAAAGAGTACGAAACGGCTACATCGTTGGCCAGCAGGTGCAAAACTTTGAAGGCTATCCGTGCCTGATTGATGAGGCGACGCACGTGTTCGGCGATTGGCCATCCGCGTCAAAGTACATCCAGGACACATTTGAGAAACCAGAGGAGGCATCGAAACAAAATGAAGGGTAAACCAACACCAAAACAAGTGCGCATGCCGGATGGACAAATCCGCCCGGCCAAGATGGTGCATCCGCTCAAAGTTGAGCGCCATGTGATCGCTGATGCGCTCATTGCCGAGGCACTACTGCATGAGGATCGCGTGCAAAAATTCAAAGACCGCATCTGGCGCGTGGTCGATGATTATATCAAGTACAGCGCCAAAACAACCAAGACCGAGCCGGATCTGGAAAAGGGCGTCACCTTTCGCACCACAGATGATCTGGTGTGGATCAGCGTCAAACGGCAAACGCAGTATCGGCCGAACGACAATCTGGAAATCGCCAAGGATTTTGCCAAAAAAACCGTGTGGAAAAAAGCCAATAAACTGGGGCCGGATGGCGATTTTATTCGGGTGATTTTGGAGAAACTGTTCAAGCTCGGCCGACAAGGCAATGCCAATAAAATCATTTGGGACCAGCTCAAAGAGATCGACTGGGATGATAAAGACTGGAAACGGTTCAAAGAGATGGCGGCCAATGGATACGATATCGTCGGCACGCGCAAGTTTGTGCAGTTCAAATATCGCAAATCCATAGACAATGAGTGGAACACTGTAAATTTGAGTTTTGCAAAATGAAGACATGCCCGCTGTGCAAAAACAAAGGCTGGCCGGAGACGGCGCTGCTGTCGTCTCCGGTTATTGGACTCGGCGGCAAGATAAACTCGGGCAGCGGATCGATCCGTCGATACGTCTGCCTGAATTGTCTGGAGTTCATCCATACAAGCGAGACGGTACTGGCGCACGCCAAGGCCACGGATAATCAACTGCAGATCGCCAAACGGTTGAGCAAAGAACAGATTGAACTGGTCAAGGAGCGTCTCAATATTACCGATGACCAGTCCGAGCTTTTTGACTTGGAGGAGATGTATGGCCAACTTGGATGAGTTTCAGGCGCATATCCGCCGGATACAAAAAGGACTGACGTTTGAGACGTTCCTTGAGACTTTGCTGTCCAAAGTGCTGGATGAGTTTGGCAGTGAGAACAATCGCACCCGCAGCGTGTTGGAGTACAAGCGCTGGCTCGAACCGTTATTTGGCGATGAGTTGTTAAGCATTACTGAACAAGTGACGCGCCGCTACGATGAGGTAGCGCAGGCGGTCAATATGCACTATAATGACCTTGGCGATGACATCCAGCGCGATCTGCAAAAGGTCCGCGCCGTTGAGATGCTGAATGACAAGGAATGGGGCCAGTACGAGGCGGACGAGGTGGACCGTATGGCCAGAGCCTTGCGCGAGGCGACAGTTAATAACGAGACCAAAGAAGAGCTCTATGCTCGCCTCAAAAGCGTTGGCGGCAAAACCGCGAACTTTGCCAAGGTGCTTGCTTATACGCAGATTAAATCACACAGCCGTGTTTTGCTCACCGAAAAGGCAAATGTGGCCGGCGTCTTTTATTACAAGTACGTCGGCCCGCCGGTCTGGACGGCCGGTTTTCGGTTGTCGCATCGGCTGTGCATCGAGTTGATGCGATACCAGGAGCGCACGTTCCATATTGACGAGATCAAGCAGATGCGCAACAATGAGAGAGAGCCGGTGCTGTACCATTGCGGCGGTTACTATTGTCGTCACCAATGGCAGCCAAACGTCACGTACAAGCCAAACAAGCACGAGGTGTACTTTGTCGATATAATGCACGGCAAAAGAATCATAAGAGTTGGCCGCCATGCCAATGCAACACAGGCGAGCGGCTGGGATATTCAAAGTGGAAACATCAAAAAGAAGGGAAAGAAGAAATGACCGAAACCGATGTATTTGCGCCAAAGGTTAACCAGGTATGGCGGCACAAAAACACCAGGATGGAGTACCGGATCACCGACGTTGAAGAGACGATATTCGGGCCATCCGAGGTGCAGCTTGTATCGCTCACATCAAACTTTGAGACCGGTCTGGATTTTGCGGACTTGGTCGAGAAATTTGAGTATGTGCGAGACATTGAACCTAAAAAGGAACGGCGACGTGTGTGATATACCGGAGCCAATTGTGCGACTATATCAGGCCAGACAATGGGAAGCGCTGGCCTCGATATTTATCAAAGCCGCCGAGAATGACAGCGCCAACTACTGGGACAAGTACAAGGCTCACGTGCAAAGGATAGAGGCCGAATTCAAGAGACTATCCGGGCGTGATGCCTTGGCCAGTAACAAGCAGTACTGGCGCCGCAAAATAGCCTACTACATTCACACCTTAACCAGCGATATTCTGATCGCTGACCTGCAAACAGTCTTTAAAACCTACCGACCAAACTCCATATTATACTTTTTGCACAACAGTAATGGCAAAGTCCCGCGATGGGAGCAACTCTACAGAGAGCGACTTGAGACGTTATATGAGATCGAGAAGGATGCGTACCGAGAAGCTGTTGATGCTTTAGCGATTGGCTCAATGTTTAGCGTGGATCCGCAATGGGTGATCGATGCGCGCAAGCGTTATGCTGTACTGATCGCCACTATAGAGCGCAAGAGCGGCAGTGCTTACCTTGACGCTCGCCAAGAAATCGCTCGCATAACGCATAATTTACAAT
>CAYSNA010000094.1:0-14308 GCA_964432185.1 uncultured Cytophagia bacterium | reverse complement strand
ATGCCGGGCCTGGAAGCATTATCTCCGGATCACGTGTTGTCGTGGACGTTTGATTTTTAGAAAAGAATCCAGGCTCGGAGCGGTAATCTCTATGCGACGTATCTTGGAGAATTTATCAATATTTCAAAATATGTTCCGATGACCGTGCTGACGTGGAATTCTGCGTTAACGGTGTGTGGATTTTTCTCAGCGAACGCTACGCGCTTTCGATGCCTCGGCGTATAGTTGTTAGGTATCTGAAAAAAGAAATTGTATTGAATCATAAAAATTATGTCATTATCTTATTCAGCCGGAATGGCTGAAAACTGGAAAGATGAAACGAATGAAAATTATTTTATCCATACTGCTCATTGTTGTGGTCGCCCACGTGTCATTCGCGGCCGGCGAAACCGGACTGGCCGTCCTCAAGGTCGGCGTTGGGGCGCGCGCTACAGCCATGGGCGAAGCCTTTACCGCACTGTCGGATGATGCCTCCGGCATTTACTGGAATCCGGCAGGCTCCGTCTGGATCGACCAACGCCAGGCGCATTTTTCGCACAACTCGTGGATTCAAGGCATCAATCACAATGTGGCGTCGCTGACGTTCCCGACCAAAATCGGCTCGTTTGGCATTGGATTGCTGCTCAATAATGTTGAAGGATTTGAAAGTCGGACCATCGCCTCTGAGGAACCAACCGGCACGTTTTCGGCGCACGATTTTTCTTTTGCTTTAAATTACGCCCGCAAGTTGACTGACAAGATGTCCGTCGGCGCCAATTTTAAATTCTTTAATGAAAAAATTTATATTGAAGATGCCAGCGGTTACATGATTGATCTCGGTGCGCGTTATGTGACGCCGGTGCACGGTCTTGTGCTCGCCGGCGCCATTCAAAATCTCGGTTTTACCACCGAAATGATCGAGGAAAAAATTCGTTTGCCGCAAACGCTTCGCCTTGGCGCTGCGTACGCTTTGCCTTTTGCCGCCATCCGGGACAAGGCGCTGCTGGCAGCCGATTATGTGCAAATTTTTAATGACGCGTCGCATATAAATGTTGGCCTGGAAGTGTTGCCCGTTGAGGTCATCTCTCTGCGCAGCGGTTACCAGACCGGTTTCGAGGAGAAGGGACTGAGCGCCGGTTTCGGCCTGCATATCAATTGGCTCGATATTGATTACGCCTATGTGCCGTTCGGTCGCGACCTGGGAGATTCGCACCGCTTTTCACTGACGACCACGTTTTAAATAGTTCATTTGAGAGTGACCCTGTTTGTTAGAGCCATGCTCCTCATCACTTTAAATCGAATGAATTATCTTTGACTATCTGTTGTTTATTTAGTGTCGATAAAAGAAACTTGACCATGTACGACGCGTAAGATTTTCAGTAATACTATGACTAAAAATGATGTTAGGAATCGCTTATGAAGTTCCTGAAACCGTTGCAACGATTTTTAGTGTTGGTCGCGGCCATCACGCTTGTGGCGTTTGCTTTCAACAAATTTGAAAGTCGAAATGCCTATTCCTCGGATACGATCCGCGAACAGTTGGAACGATTCAACGAAGTGTTCGGTTATGTGAATCGATATTATGTCGAGGAACCGGATCGTGAAGAGATTATCACCGGCGCCATAACCGGCATGTTGAGTGAGCTTGATCCGCATTCGGTTTATATCCCGGAAAAAAATCTCGAACGTGTCAATGAACAGTTCGAAGCCGAGTTTGAAGGCATCGGCATTGAATTTGTCGTTTTGAATAAAATTTTGACGGTTGTGTCGCCGATTATTGGCGGCCCATCTGAAGCGGTTGGTTTGCTGCCGGGTGACCAGATTATCAAAATTGAAGGTGAGTCCGCCTATGACATTAAGGAAGATGAAGTGGCGAAAAAGCTGCGCGGCAAAAAAGGCACGCAGGTCACCATCACCATCAACCGCCCTGGGATGGCCGAGCAATTTGATGTAACCATCACCCGCGATAAAATTCCGATCTACAGCGTCATGGCGGCTTTTATGTTGGAGGACGGCGAAACCGGTTATATTTATTTGGGTCGTTTCGCCCGTACGACTTCCGAGGAAGTTGAAGAGGCCCTGAACAAACTGGAAAAGCAGGGCATGAAAAAACTGATTTTTGACTTGCGCGGCAACTCCGGCGGTTATCTGGATCAGGCGTTTGAAATTGCTGATAAATTCGTTCCGGGCGGGCAAAAAATTGTCTACACCCAGGGACGGCAGGAAAGCTCAAGGCAGGAATTTTATTCGACCAATCGCACTACGCACGCGCTTTACCCCATTGTTGTGCTCATCAGCAACGGTTCAGCCAGCGCCTCGGAAATTGTTGCCGGTGCCGTCCAGGATTTGGACCGTGGTCTGGTGCTCGGTCAAACCAGTTTTGGCAAGGGGCTGGTGCAAAATCAAATTCCGTTACGCGGCGGCGGCGCCTTGCGGCTGACGGTGGCGCGGTATTACACGCCGAGCGGCCGGCTCATCCAGCGACCGTACGATAACGGGACGCTTGTCGATTATTATGAGGAGGACTACGACGACTCGGCGGCGGTGCATAAACCCGACTCTTCAAAGCAATTCTTTACCCTCGCCGGACGCACGGTTTTTGGCGGCGGCGGCATTACGCCGGATTCAATCCTGGCGGCTGAGCGAATCACCCGTTTTACCAACCGCCTGCGCATGAAACGCGTCTTTTTCGAATTCGGCTCCACCTGGGCCAGCGAACATCGCAAGGCATATTCCTCCTTTGATAAATTCAAAAATGATTTTATTGTTGATGAGGCCATGATCGCCGAGTTGAAAAAGATCATCGAAAAGCACGAGATCGAGTTCAGTCAGGAAGCCTATGAAAAAGATGCGGATTATATCCACATGTTGATGAAGGCAGAAGTGGCTCGGCATTTGTGGGACAGCGAGCACTACTATATGGTGCGCATCAAAGGCGATTCCGAAGTGGCACAAGCCGTGGAGTTGATGCCCGAGGCCGAGCGCATCAAAAACCTGCACGCCTGGGCGGAAACGCGCTAGCTTTAACTTTAGACCATTGAGGGCCGTCATCTGATGTCGGCCCTTTTTTTATGAATAGACCAGCCGTTTTTCGCTCGTCCATTCGAATGTTTCACATCTTGAAACACTTCATTTCACCGGAAACGATTCGTTCGAAAAAATCATTTGAATCTTTTAAAATTTTTGCTAAATTTCGCGCCGCATGAAACCTGAAATGTGCTTTCAGGTCATGCGTTAATGTGATTTTACATTGAAAAAATGTTCTTTGTATAACAAGTGAAAGAATCCAAGAAGGAACTTATGGGATTAACAAAGATCAAAAAAGGCCTCGATATCCCGATCGCCGGTGAGCCGCAGCACGTTGTCTCGGATGGACATCCCGTCTCGCAGGTGGCTGTGCTCGGTCCCGATTATGTCGGCATGAAACCGACGATGCAGGTGGCTGTCGGTGATGTGGTCAAATTGGGCCAGGTTTTGTTTACCGATAAAAAAATGCCGGATATTAAATATACCGCACCCGGTGCCGGAAAAGTTGTGGCCGTTAATCGAGGTCACAAACGCGCATTGCTTTCCGTGGTTATCCGGTTGCAGGGTGATGAGGAGATGACCTTTGCATCGCATGACGCCGGGACGCTAGCGAATCTCGACGCCGGCACAATCAAGCAGCAGCTTTTGGATTCCGGCGTCTGGACAGCGATAAAAGCCAGGCCATTCGGCAAAGTTGCCGATCCTGGCACAACTCCACACTCGATTTTTATCACCGCCATCGATACCAACCCGCTTGCTCCCTCCATTGACAAGGTTCTTGAAGGAAAAGAAAAAGATTTTGAACACGGCGTTTTGCTGTTGTCAAAACTAACAGAAGGCAAAGTCTTTTTGTGCAAAACTCCGGGACTGAAAATTCCCGGCGGCGGCATCACGCGTGTCATGGTGGAAGAATTTGCCGGCCCGCATCCGGCCGGATTGGTTGGCACGCATATCAACAAGCTGGATCCCATCAGCCGCACGAAAACGGTGTGGACGGTCAACGCGCAAGACGTCGCGATGATCGGCGCTCTGTTCACCACCGGAAAAATTAATGTGGAACGCATTATTTCCTTGGCCGGTCCGTCTGTTGAAAAGCCGCGTTTGCTGAAAACTCGTCTTGGCGCGTCGCTTGTGGATGTGACTGCAGGTGAATTAACCGACGGCGACAATCGCATCGTCTCCGGTTCGGTGCTCTCCGGTTTTCATGCAACAGATGCGTTGGCCTTTCTTGGCCGCTATCATCAACAAGTTTCTGTTCTGCCCGAAGGCGGCGAACGTTACATGTTCGGCTGGGTCACGCCGCGATTTGATTTGTTTTCGTTGAAAAATGTCGTCGGCGCCAAGTTTTTGCCGAAAAAGAAATTCAGCTTTACCACCAATGTGAACGGCGCAGAACGCGCCATTGTGCCGAGCGGCAGCTATGAAGCGGTTATGCCGATGGATATTTTGGCCACGCCATTGCTTCGCGCCCTGGCGATTCACGATGTTGAAGAAGCGGAAAAGCTCGGATGCTTTGAATTGGATGAGGAAGACCTGGCGCTCTGCACCTATGTCTGTCCCGCAAAAATTGACCACGGTGAGAATTTGAGAACCACCTTGAACTTAATTGAAAAGGAAGGCTAGTGAAGTTCTTACGCAAATTCCTCGATAAACAGGAACATCATTTCACAGAGGGCAAACTTAAGGTGTGGTTCCCTGTGTTTGAAATGCTGGATACCATATTATATTCCACCGGCAAGACTACCAAAAAAGGCCCGCATATCCGCGATGCCTACGACTTGAAACGCATGATGATTTTTGTCGTTATCGCGCTGGTGCCCACGGTGATTATGGCGTTGTACAACACCGGCCTGCAGGCAAATCTGGCCATCACCGCCGGCGCTGAGTCGACCACATGGCAGGCCAATCTCATCCGCGCTTTGGGCGGCGGATTTGATCCCAATAATCTGTGGGCCAACGTTGGACACGGTGCGCTTTATTTTCTGCCGATTTATATTTTAACGCTGGCCGTTGGCGCGTTCTGGGAAGTGTTGTTTGCCATGGTGCGCAAGCACGAAGTGGCCGAAGGTTTTCTCGTCACTAGTTTGCTCATTCCGTTGATCCTGCCGCCGAATATTCCGTACTGGCAAGTTGCGCTGGGCGTCACCTTTGGTATCGTCATCGGCAAGGAGGTGTTTGGCGGCGTGGGCATGAATATTTTGAATCCGGCCCTCACCACTCGCGCCTTTCTGTTCTTTGCCTATCCGGCGCAAATTTCCGGCGACAAAGTCTGGGTGGCGGTGGACAGTCTGAGCCAGCCGACCATCCTTGCGCAATACGCCGATCCGCTCATCGATATGACCTACACCTGGAAAGAAGCGTTTCTCGGTTTCGTCCCCGGTTCCATGGGGGAAACGTCTGCGCTGGCGTGTTTGATTGGCGCCGCCTTTTTGATTATTACCAAAGTCGGTTCCTGGCGCATTATGCTCAGCACCTTGCTCGGCATGGTCGGCATGTCTCTCGTTTTTAATTTGATTGGCAGCGATACCAATCCCATGTTTGCCGTAACGCCGATGTGGCATCTGGTGATCGGCGGATTTGCCTTTGGCGCTGTTTACATGGCGACTGATCCGGTCAGCGCGGCCATGACTGAAAAAGGCAAATGGGTGTACGGGGCATTGATCGGCATCCTCGTCGTGCTTATCCGCGTTGTTAATCCAGCCTTCCCCGAAGGGATGATGCTGGCGATTCTGTTCATGAACGTGTTTTCGCCGATCATCGATAAAGCAGTTATTAACGCCAATATTAAGAGGAGGCTCGCACGCGATGTCAAATGACAGCACCAAAAAAATGCTGATCGTCGCTCTTGGCGTCTGTCTGGTCTGTTCGGTCCTCGTATCAACAGCAGCGGTCTCTTTGAACGCGCGTCAGGAAACCAATAAAGAACTCGACAAGATCAAAAATATTCTCGTCGCCGGCGAATTGATGCAAGACGATGTGGATGTGAAAAAGATTTTTGCGGATAAGGTTGAATCCGCCATGATCAATCTGGAAACAGGCGAGTTCATTCCGGAAAGTGAATACAATAATAAAGTCAGTCCGGAAACATTCAACATCAAGAATATGGCGGATGACCCCACCTATGGCAAGCGGATTCCGGCTGATAAGGATATTGCCCGCATCAATAAAATGCCCAAGGTGATGAGTATCTATATGATTAAAAGCGGCGATGCGGTTGACAAATATATTCTGCCGATTTATGGCAAAGGTCTCTGGTCAACCATGTACGGATTTCTTGCCCTGGGTACTGATTTGCAAACCATTAAAGCCATCACATTTTACGAACATGGTGAAACACCCGGTCTTGGCGGTGAAATTGAAAATCCGAATTGGCAGGCCATTTGGAAGGGCAAACTCGCTTACAAAGATAATGGCGAGGTCGGAATTACCGTCATCAAGGGCACGGTTGATCCAAGCAGTCCGAATGCAAAGTTTCAAATTGACGGCCTTTCCGGTTCAACGCTCACGACCCGCGGTCTTGACGCCATGGTTAAATTTTGGCTCGGCGAGACTGGCTACGGTCCCTTTGTTCAACAACGCAAAACTCAAAAGGAAGGGATAAATGAGCAAGGTTAAGAAAATTATCCTCGATCCGGTTTTTAATAACAATCCGATTGCCTATCAAATTCTCGGCATTTGTTCGGCGCTGGCGGTCACATCCAAACTGGAAACGTCGATCGTCATGGCGCTGGCTGTGACGTTTGTTACGGCGTTTTCCAACTTTGCCGTCAGTCTGATTCGTAACCATGTGTCCAGCAGTATTCGTATCCTCGTGGAGATGACGATCATTGCCTCCCTGGTGATCATCGCCGACCAAATTATTAAAGCGTTCGCTTACGATATTAGCAAACAGCTCTCCGTATATGTCGGCCTTATCATTACAAACTGTATTATCATGGGCCGCGCCGAAGCGTTTGCGTTGAAAAACAAACCGCTGCTCAGTTTTATGGACGGTATTGGCAACGGCCTCGGCTACGCTTTTGTTCTGTTGTTTGTCGGATTCTTCCGCGAGCTTATCGGTTCCGGCAAACTTCTTGGTTTCACGGTTCTGCCGCTGGCAACAGATGGCGGCTGGTACATCCCCAACGGTTTGTTCCTGCTTTCTCCCAGCGCTTTTGTGATTATCGGTCTGCTCATCTGGGCGATCCGCACCTGGAAACCCGAACAAATTGAGGAGGAGGACTAATCATGTTGGAACATTATCTTAGTTTATTTATAAAATCCGTCTTTATTGAAAATATGGCCCTGGCATTTTTCCTGGGCATGTGTACATTTCTTGCCGTCTCCAAACGTGTTGAAACGGCCGTTGGTTTGGGTGTTGCCGTCGTTGTGGTCCAGGCGATCACCCTGCCGGTGAATAACCTCATCTATCATCATGTGCTTAAAAAAGGGGCGTTGGCGTGGGCCGGCATTCCGGATGTTGATCTGACGTTTCTCGGTCTCATCACCTATATCGGCGTCATCGCCGCGATGGTGCAAATCCTGGAAATGACGCTCGACAAGTTCGTACCCAAATTGTACAACTCGCTTGGTATATTTTTGCCGCTTATCACGGTGAACTGCGCTATCCTCGGCGGTTCGTTATTTATGGTGGAGCGCAATTATAATTTTCCGGATAGTGTGGTTTTTGGCCTTGGTTCCGGCGCCGGATTTGCGCTGGCCATCATTGCCCTGGCCGGCATTCGTGAAAAGATGAAATACAGCAACGTGCCCCCCGGCTTGCGAGGCCTCGGCATCACGTTTATAACCGCAGGTCTTATGGCCATCGCTTTTATGTTATTTTCTGGAATCCAATTATAGAGGGTATTGATGCAAGGAACTGGTCTCATAATCCTGGGCGTGTTCATGTTCACGCTCATTGTTATTGCGCTTGTTTTATTGATTCTGTTGGCAAAGTCCAAGCTGGTCCAGAGCGGCAATGCCAAACTGGTGATAAATGATGATGCTGAGCATACATACGACGTCCCTCTGGGCGGTAAGCTGCTGAATGTTCTTGCGGATCAAGGCGTCTATTTGCCGTCTGCCTGTGGCGGCGGCGGCACCTGCGGCGAATGTAAATGTATTGTGACCGAAGGCGGCGGCGATGTGCTGACCACGGAAAAGGGCAAGTTGTCACGCGGTCAAATTCGTGAAGGTTACCGTCTCACCTGTCAGGTGCCTGTCAAAGGCGACATGAAACTCAAAGTTCCGGCCGAAGTGTTTGAAATTAAAAAATGGGAATGCACGGTCCGTTCCAATCAAAACGTTGCCACATTCATCAAAGAACTTGTTCTGGAACTCCCTGAAGGCGAAAATGTTGATTTCCGCGCCGGCGGCTATATTCAGATTGAAGCGCCGCCGCATGTGGTCAATTACTCCGATTTTGTCATCGAGGAAGAATATCGCGGCGATTGGGATAAATTCAATATGTGGCAGTATGTCTCGAAAGTAGATGAGCCCGTGCTGCGCGCTTATTCCATGGCCAGCTACCCTGAAGAAAAAGGCATCATCATGTTGAACGTTCGTGTGGCCTCTCCGCCGCCGAACAAGCCGAATGTGCCGCCGGGACAAATGTCATCCTTTATCTTTAATTTGAAACCGGGCGATAAAGTCATTATTTCCGGACCATACGGCGAGTTTTTTGCCCGCGAGACGGACAATGAAATGGTCTTTATCGGTGGCGGCGCTGGTATGGCGCCGATGCGTTCACATATTTTTGATCAATTGAAACGTTTGCATTCCAAACGGAAAATTTCTTTCTGGTACGGCGCGCGTAGTTTGCGTGAAAGTTTTTACAATGAAGAGTTTGATGACCTCGCCGAAAAGAATGAAAACTTTACCTGGCACCTCGCCTTGTCCGAACCGCTGCCGGAAGACAACTGGAATGGTATGAAAGGCTTTATTCATCAGGTGCTGTACGAAGAGTATCTCAAAGATCATCCGGCGCCGGAAGACTGCGAATACTATCTCTGCGGTCCGCCCATGATGAACGATGCGGTGCTGAAAATGCTGGATGATCTCGGCGTCGAATCCGAGAATATCCTGTTTGATGATTTTGGCGGTTAATCTCCTAATCCTGCAACGGATCAGAAAATTCCTGGAACATAAATTGCTGAAATGATGTTATAAAACTCTTTTGGCAAATATCATAAAGGAGGTTCTTTATTATCATGTGCTCGAATAGTGACGACAAATTTTTACATGTTCAAGTTCGTCGGATCGAACACGACAAGTGGTGTGAAGGATGTGGGACGGGGCGCGATCCCGGAAAAGAATATGTGATGAACTGGATTTTGAATTATGCCGGCCAATATAGAGATGCCTGGAATAATTCGCTCTGCAAGGCCTGTGTGCGCTACAAAGACTGCGGCCTCTTTGTTCTGAGAAACTGCGACCAATTCGAAGACTATACTCGATAATCCGGCTCGAAATTTTTATCTCCCTGTAGGTGTTTTATAAATCCACAACACTATGAAACAAGGGAGATTTTTTATGTCTGGTGGTGAGATGAGTCTCCCAAACCGTTAATAAAAGGAGCCTGAGAATGAAAACTGCTGGAGATATCGTCAAGGAAAAAGGCAACGAACTGATAACCGTTCCGGCCGATGCAACAGTGCAGGATGCACTTAAAGTGATGGTGGCCAAAAAAATTGGCGCCGTGCTTGTTGAAAACGATGGCGACATCGTCGGAATTTGGACCGAACGCGATTTGTTGCGAAACAGCATTCTTGATGATTTTGATACCCGTACGGCGAAAATAACCGACTATATGACCAAAAAAATTGTCACGGCCGATGCCGGTGAAAATATCTATCGCATGATGGATAAATTTCTCGGTCTGCGTTTCCGCCATTTGCCGGTTGAACAGAACGGAAAAATAATTGGTTTGCTGTCTGCCGGTGATGTGATCAAAGCCGCACTGGTCGCCAAAACCAAAGAGTTTGATGAACTCAACGAAATGGTCAGTTGGGAATATTACGAAAACTGGCGCTGGTCGAAAAAATAATTTGCACCACGAATGACACGAATTGCGCGAATTTTTGTTTTTGGAATTCGGGTAATTCGTGAAATAAGTGGTTGCATTGCATGAACTGAATGGAACGATGCAACCTTTAAAATTTTTCCTCGCACTTTTAATTCCTCTAGCTTTTTTAAGTTGTTCTAAGCCCAATGCTGATGCTACACGCGAACAGATTGTCTTTAGCGGCGGGACCATGGGAACGTCGTACAATATCAAAATTGTTGAACCGACGTCGACGAATCTTGATCAGGAAAAACTGCATTCGGACATCAAAGACTTGTTGCAGGACATCAATCAGCAGATGTCCACTTATATCGAAGATTCCGATTTGTCTCTGTTCAACCAGGCGCCGGCGGACGAGTGGGTGGAGGTCTCAAAAAATCTGGTTGATCTGTTTCGTGTCTCAATCGACCTGAGCGAAAAATCCTCCGGCGCGTTTGATATTACGGTTGGTCCATTGGTCAATTTATGGGGATTCGGTCCGGAGCATAACGACAGTGAGCTGCCGTCCGAGGCAGAAATTCAAAGACGCAAAGCATTAACCGGCTATAAAAAATTAAAGTTGCGGGACGACCCCCCGTCAATCAAAAAATCGATTGACGGATTGTATTGCGATTTATCCGCCATCGCCAAAGGCTGGGGTGTGGATCAAGTGGCCGAACTCATCGAGTCGAAAAATCTGCACAATTATCTTGTCGAAATTGGCGGGGAGATTCGCGCCAAAGGTTCAAATTTGAAGGGCAATCCCTGGCGCATCGGCGTTTCTTCGCCGGATCCGCGAACGCCTTTGCAAAAGATTATTGATGTTCGGGATGTCGGTATCGCCACCTCCGGCGACTATAGGAACTATTTTGAAAAGGACGGCGTCCGTTACTCGCATACGATCGACCCGAGAGTCGGGCGGCCCATATCCCATAACCTGGCGTCCATCACCGTCATTCATGAATCCTGTATGATGGCCGATGCCTATGCTACGGCTATTGATGTACTCGGTGTGGAAGAGGGGTTGGCATTAGCAGAAAAAGAGAACCTTCCGGCCTTTTTTATCGTTAAAACGTCAAACGGTTTTAAAGAAGAAATGACGGAATCGTTCAAACAATATATTTCGAATTAAGTCACTCTCGTGCAGCCGGGAGCTCGTTCATAAAAAAACAGATTCCCTCGTGCACGGGAATGATAATGAGGATTTAAATCCATGCAATTTTTACTCGTATTTGCCATATTTTTTATCGTTATGATCGGCTTCATTTTGTCCATCAAATTCAGCCGCTACAAACAGCGACCGGAACGCAGCAGTTGTTGCGGCGGCGGGCATTGTGATATTGGCACAGATGGAAAAGTTCAGCACACGCATCCGGTGGCGGATGATCATGTGTGTTGTAAGGAAGTACAGGCGTAAAGCCAAAATCCAGTCAGGGCTCACAGCCCTGACTGGGTTTTATGTTTTAGTATACCTCCGGCACAAACGTCTGCGTGTCAATCGGCGGCCGGACGTATCCCGAGTTTTCCTCAGCCTCCCGCGGCGGCAGTTTTATCTTTTCTCGTTTAATTTCTTTGTATGGAATCTGACTTAAAAAATGCTTGATGCAGTTGAGCCGCGCGCGTTTTTTATCATCCGCGTTTACCACCCACCAGGGCGATTCTTTAATGTCCGTGTATTTGAACATATCATCTTTGGCCTTTGAATATTCAGCCCAGCGCGTGCGGGCTTCGATATCCATGGGACTCAATTTCCAGGTTTTGGTCGGATCTTTGAGTCGCGCCTGGAAGCGTTTTTCCTGTTCCTCGTCACTGACGGAAAACCAGTACTTGATCAGAATGATGCCGGAACGAATTAACATGCGCTCAAATTCCGGGCAGGTGCGCATGAACTCCCAGTACTCTTCATCCGTACAAAATCCCATGACTCTGTCGACACCGGCGCGGTTGTACCAGCTGCGGTCGAACAAGACAATTTCACCGGCGGCCGGAAGCTGGGCAATGTAGCGCTGAAAATACCACTGCGTTTTTTCGCGTTCCGTCGGCACACCAAGCGCCACGATTCGCGCGACGCGGGGATTGAGTTTTTCCGTAATCCGTTTGATGACGCCGCCTTTGCCTGCCGCATCCCGTCCCTCAAAAATAATAACAACTTTGAGTCCCTGCGTTTTTACCCAGTCCTGCAGTTTGACCAACTCGATCTGTAATTTGACGAGTTCGCTTTCATAGAACCTTTTACCAAGTTTTTTTGATTTTTTCGACACGCGTGCCCCTTCCAAATATTATCTAGAATTAAAGTAACAAAAATCTGATCAAATCAAAATTTTAAAAATATTTCTAATAAGGAAAAAAAGTCCTTGCAAATTATCAACAATATTAGTAGTTACTTGAGTGGTTACGAAATTAACCTGAGGCGACTATGACTCTTGAACATGCCTACGAATCGATCAAAGCCATCGGTTTTGGTGAGTATGAAGCCCGCACCTACTGCGCTCTCCTGGCGCAATCTCCCGCTAACGGTTATCAAATTTCCGCGAAAAGTGGCGTACCTCGCGCCAAAATCTACGAAGTGTTAGAACGCCTGGTTTTGCGCGGCGCGGCGGTTCGCGTTGAAACGGCGAAAAAAGATGCCAAGGTTTACGTGGCAGTCGATCCGGAAATTTTGATCGATAATATTCAGAATGATATGATCTATGCTTGTCAACGTGCAAAGCAGGACCTTGAACAATTGCAGCATGCACCCGACGTGGTGGAATATTTCTGGCGCATCGCATCGCGCGACGATTTGGTGACTCGTGCGCATGATCTCGTTGAAGCCGCGACCAAAACGCTGCACGTGGCGTTGTGGGCCGAAGAGTTTGATTCGGTGTTTCCGCATCTGCTCGCGGCGGCGCGGCGAAAAGTCAAAATGGCGATTATGCTTTACAGCGAGCATGAGGGATTAATCAAGCTGCAGAAAGCCGGCGCCGGCGCCATTTTGCACAGCAACAGCAAACTGCAAGCGGTTCCCGAACTGGGGCGACAATTTGTGCTGGCGTGCGACCGCAAACAGTGCATCACCGGATCGATTTTTTCCGACGGCACTATGGACGGCGTTTTTTCGATGAACCGCGGATTGGTGTCGAATACCATCGATCTGGTGAATCATGAAATTTATCTTGAACGACTGCTCGATGAAGTTGGCGGACCGATCTTTGAGAAATATGGAAGTGAGATGGAAAAATTGAATTCCTTCGATCGGCCCAAGAGGAAAAGCTAAACGCAGAGCAGACAAAGAACGCAAAGCTTCGCAGAGGACCGATTTGGGGTTTCTCAGCGTATCTTTTGCACACTCTGCGACTCTGCGTTGAGTTATTTCTTGTGACGATGAAATTCATATAAGTTAATGGAAAGGGGACATATCGTGTCAGATATTGCAGAATTGAAAAGTATTTTGACATCTCTTGATTTAGCGGAGAACAACCCGGGCGTCAGCGACGGCGCCCACTGGTTTGGCAATGGCAAAGCTGTGGATGTTCTCAGCCCGATCAACGGTCAAAAAATCGCGCAGGTCATACAGGGAAATTCTGAGGATTATGAACGGATTATTCGTGCAGCGCAGGAGGCCTTTCTCGAATGGCGGACCTGGCCGGCGCCAAAACGCGGCGAGGTCGTTCGGCAATTTGCCCTTGAACTGCGCCAACACAAAGCGGCGCTCGGCAAACTGGTGACGATTGAAATGGGCAAGTCGCTGCAGGAAGGCTGGGGCGAAGTACAGGAGATGATCGATATTTGTGACATGGCTGTGGGCCAGTCGCGCATGCTTTATGGTGTGCAGACGCACAGCGAACGGCCGCAGCACCGCATGTTTGAACAGTGGCATCCGTTGGGTGTCGTTGCGGTCATCTCGGCCTTTAACTTTCCAGTGGCCGTCTGGGGCTGGAACGCGGCGCTGGCTCTCGTCTGCGGTGACGCAGTGCTGTGGAAACCCGCCAGTCCCGTGCCGTTGACGGCCATCGCTTGCGTCAAAATTCTGCAAAAAGTCTTAAAAGATAATGATGCCCCACTCGGACTCGCCACATTGATGACCGGCCGCGGCTCGGAAATCGGCGATCTCATCACCACGGACAAACGCATACCACTGGTCAGCTATACAGGATCAACGCGACTCGGCAAGCACATCGCCAAAGTTGTTGGCGAGCGTCTGGGGCGAACGATTCTCGAACTCGGCGGCAACAACGCGATCATCGTCACAAAAAATGCCGATCTGAAACTGGCGGCGCAAAATATTCTGTTCGGCGCTAT